>CAZFEA010000139.1:0-6489 GCA_964518085.1 uncultured Dehalococcoidia bacterium | reverse complement strand
GGTAGCCGCGGTTACCGTAAATTCCCTGGCTCCCAGAGAGTTGATTTTGCCCTACTAATGCCAATGTAATTTTACAGGAGGTGCACCATGGACTTGAGACCCTACCTTGCTAACCTGGAAGCGCACAACGAGGTGCAGCGCATCGACGGCGCTGACTGGGACCTGGAAATCGGTACCCTGACCGAGCTGTCCGATGAAAAGAACGGAAGAGCCATCATTTTTGACCATATCAAGGACTATCCTCCGGGATATCGGGTTGTCAGCAATCTCATCGCTAGCCCGCGCCGGCTGGCTATTACCCTGGGCTTTCCGGAGGATATCTCCAATATTGAGCTAGTTCGCGGCATCAAGGACAAGTTCGCCGACCTCAAGCCGATACCTCCGCAAATGGTAGCCGAGGGGCCGTTGCTGGAGAATGTCATGCGGGATGGCGAGGTTGACCTGCTAAAGTTCCCCACGCCGCGGTGGCATGAGCTGGACGGCGGCCGCTACATCGGCACCGCGGACATGGTCATCATGAAGGACCCCAGGACCGGCTGGGTTAACGTGGGCACCTACCGGGTGCAGTTGCACGACAAGGATACCCTGGGGCTTTACATATCCCCCGGTCACCAGGGCCGCATCATCAGGGAAATGTACTGGGCTGAGGGAAGGTCATGCCCGGTGGCCATCGCTTTCGGTACTCATCCCCTGGTCTGGATGCCCTCATTCCTGGCGTTCCCGTGGGGCACCGAAGAGTGGCCGATTTCGGGAGCGTTGCTTGGCGAACCGCTGAAACTAATCGAGGGTGAGTACACCGGGTTGCCGATTCCGGCCTACGGTGAGATTGTGATCGAAGGAGATGTCCCGCCGCCCGGGGTGGAGTCGAGAAAAGAAGGACCATTCGGTGAATGGCCCGGTTATTATGGTTCCGGGGAGCGCGCCGAGCCGGTAGTCAAGGTCAAGAGGATATACCATCGCAATAACCCCATCCTGTGTGGCGCCCCGCCGCTGAAGCCGCCGGCCAGCGGCACTGCCAGCTACGTAATGCGCGCCGGAAACATCTGGTACGAGCTGGAGAAGCTGGGCATCCCGGGAATCAAGGGCGTATGGAACATGAGGGCCGGAGGTTCACGCTTCCTCAATGTGATCTCCATCGAGCAGAAGTACGCCGGCCATGCCAAGCAGGTCGGCATGGCGGCCATGTCCGGCGCCGAAGGCGCCTATCACGGCCGGTTTGTCATCGTGGTCGACGACGATATCGATCCTACCAATGACGAAGACGTCCTGTGGGCGTTGTCTACCCGCTGCGACCCGGCTACCAATATCGAGATAATCCACAACTGCTGGAGTACGCCCCTCGATCCCACTATTCCACCAGACAAGAAGGCCAAGGGGGATTTCTCCAACTCGAGGGCAATTATGCTGGCGGTGCGGCCGTTCCACTGGCGGAAAGACTTTCCCAAGGTCAATCGCGCCAGCAACGAACTGCGCGAAAAGACCCTCAAGAAGTGGAAGCACCTGTTTCCCGCAGGGTAGGACTGATACTTCCCCCTTTCGCAAAAGGGGGATACAGGGGGATTTGCCCTTTTTTCAAATCCCCCTTAATCCCCCTTTTCCAAAGGGGGAGGCGTGGTGATACGCCCTTCCCGGATATGGAATATGCTTCCCGCGGCCAGAAATGACGGCTCGAACCGGTCCAATTCGGTAGCGCTGGCCATGATCTGACCGTATTCCGGCAGCGCCTGCATGATAATGCTACGCCGCCGGGCATCGAGCTCGGAAAACACGTCATCCAGCAAAATGATGGGTGAATCCCCGGCCACCTCTCGCAGGTAGGAAGCCTCGGCGAGCTTCAGGGAAAGGGCCAGGGTACGCTGTTGCCCCCGCGAGCCATAAACTCCCAGATCGATGCCGTCGACCACAAATGCCAGGTCATCCCGGTGGGGGCCAACCAGGGTAGCGCCGGCGCCGATTTCTCTCGGCTGGTATTTACGCAGCTTGCGCCAAAAAGCCTCCTTTACCGCCTGCTCGTCCGGCGCATCAAGGGATTCCTCCAGGTTCGGAATGTATTTCAGCGCCAGTTGTTCTTTGCCTGAGGTAAGTTGCAGATGCAGCGGTTGGAGGAGTCCCCTGATTTGCCCGAGAACATCTTTCCTCTGTTGTATTAAGAAGCCTCCGTTGTTCACCAGTTCCCGGTCCCAGAACTCGAGCTGGTCTGTCGAGGCCTTTTCCTCCAGGATAAGCCGCAAGAGATGGTTTCTTTGCTCCAGGATGCGGTTATAAGCAGAGAGGGTCCGCAGGTATCGCCGGTCAACCTGGGTCTTCATATCGTCGAGGTAACGGCGTCGCAGAGAAGGCGGCCCCCCGATTACCTCGATATCCTGGGAACTGAAGAGCACCGCATTTGCCTGCCCGATGAAATCAGCCGCCGTCCGCGCGATGCCATTCACCCGCAACTTCTTCTGGGCAATCCCGGCGAGTTGAGAAGCCTCCGATGGGGCTTCGGGCGACGCTGGTTCCTTGCGTCCCAGCAAGGCCAGCTCAAGGCGTAACCTCTGCCGGCCCCGGACCACATCCACTTCGAGGCGGGCGGTGATAATGGGGTCTTTCGCCGCTTCCCAATTTATGAGTTCGCGGTCACGGCTGGTGCGGAAGGATTTGGCGGTGGAAAGGAGATAGACGGCTTCGAGAAGATTGGTCTTGCCCTGGCCGTTGTCACCATAAATGATATTCGTTGCCGCGTCCGGCTGCCAGTCGGCAGCGGCATAATTGCGGAAGTTGGTCAGGGCAAGCCGGGCAACGTACAAATAAGACCACGTTTGTACTAGAGCTTATACACCCTCAGGGCATTGTCTCGGAGAAGCTTCCTCCTGGCATCTTCCCGGAGCGGTTTCCCGTCGACCTGCATTTCTTCTATTTGCTGCAGCATGGGCTTGAACGGGATAAGGTCGGTGCCAAAGATAACCTTATTTTGGCCGCGGGTATTAGCGTATCTGAAGATGGTGGGGTCCATATATTTGGGGAAGTGGGCCGAGACGCCCAGGTACACATTTTCGAATTTGTAAGCCATGGCTACCAGCTCTTCGCTCCATGGGTATCCGGTGTGGGTGCCGATGATGGTCAACTCGGGAAAGTCCAGGGCAATCCGGTCCAGGTAGATGGGCCGGGCATGCTCGCTGGGCATTCCCTCGAGTACATAGCCTGTCTGCATGGAAACCGGGATGCCCAGTTCAATGCACTTGGCGAAGAGGGGGTACATCTTCCGGTCGTTGAGGGGAATATCAAAGCCGAAAATGTGAACGTAGCAGGCCCTGAAGCCATATTGCTTCACGGCCTTTTCCAGGTCCCTGAGGCTTGCCATTACGTTATTGGGATTATAGGTGGCCATCCCGATAAACCGCTCCGGGTATTTCTGGACCACCTGAGCAAGCTGGTCGAGAGTACAACTCAGCATCGGCTTCTTCTGAAGATAGGAAAACATGAGGAGCTGGCCGAGGAACACTTTCTCGACATTATTGGCGTCCATGTCCGCGATTAGCTGCTCTGGGGTTATGTCAGGCATGACGCCGCCGATTACGGCGGTCAACTTGCAGGCAATGCCCTCGGCATCATGTGTTTCTTTGAACCGGGCTTTCTCTTCGGGGGCAAAATAGTAGTTCAGGGTATCGATGACTTTGATCATGTGCTTCTCCCGCTAAGTTATTGCCGGTCATGCCGAGTCCAGAAAGCAGGTGTTTTGGGCAAGGACTCGTGAAGGCTGCGAAATAGTACCACGGCAGCTATGTGGTGTCAACTACGTTGAACTCCCGTAGCGGCACGCTGCCGCGTGCCATAGGAGGGGTGAGGCTCGCTCGCCTGTTTTGGCCCTGTCCCCAAAGACACGCCGGAGTGTGCCGCTACGGATGTCCTGAGGAGATTGGCCATCGGCTGTGTTCCACATCCGGCGGGCGAGCCGCACCACTCACCGCCGCCGCGCCGCCCTTGGCTTCGCCCCTACGCGGTGCAATGACGGCATCGGCGGGCGCTCCAGCATCCGGCGGGCGAGCCGCACCACTCACCGCCGCCGCGCCGCCCTTGGCTTCGCCCCACACTTGCGTTCTCAGGGCAGCGGGTTGCGCTGCTGGGGGGTCAACTGGTCAGCCCAGGCCTTCGGAAGGTGTTGCACCCATCCATTGTAGACTATGGGCACAGGAAGGACGCCCTGTCCTCCCATGCCGGGATTGCCCGTGACCTGGTCATCGCTCACGGTGCCGGCTGAAGCCGCCAGCAGAACCCTGCCGGCGACACGCGCATCGGTCCCAGTTCCGTCGCCGTTGGGGTCCGGGTCCACTACCAGCAAGTCATTGGAGAACTTGTTGGTCACATAGGCATAATAGCCTCCGCCGCGCCTGGCGCCGAATTGCACGCCATGCGTTCCCGGCCCGCCCGGCAGCATGGCGACAATGCTATCGGTCTTCGTGTCTACTACCACGATGGTACCCGTCAAGGTAGCCGCGGTGACTACGAACCTGCCATCGGGGCTGACCGGGGTCTGGATCGGCAGTCCGCCTACCGGCCCCCTGACCTCACCGCTGACCGGTGAATAGTTTGCCAGCAGGTCGATAGTTTTGAGGACGGCGCCTGACTTCGTTTCGATGACCGTCAGGGAACTATCAGCCAGGTTGGCGACATAATACTTGCTGCCATCGGGCATCATTCCGGTTGCCAGGGGGTGGGAGCCGGTCGGGGCGATAGCCGCCACGCGATCTTTATTGAAGTCGAAGATGCTCGAATTGTCATCAACCACGTTGGGTGTGACCATTTTTTGCCCGTCAGCGCTGATCCAGTGGGCGTGGGGATGAGGGGCGCCGATATCAAGCTGGTCCGATTTTGAGGCGGCTCCAGGGGACAGTTCAACCACTGATTTGGTGCTGTCGCTGCCGTTGAGGGTCACATAGACCTGGTCGGTATCCGGGCGGGTCATCACGTGGGCCGGAGCATCGCCGACGGAAATGCGTCTTACCAGGGCGCCTGTCTCCCTGTTGAATACTGTTAGCTTGCTATCAAACCATTCGGTTACGTAAACGAGTTTCTGTTCACGGTCGGTCCACATATTATGGGGATTATTCATGTTGATCGAAGGCAAGGCCACCTTGCGGGTTACCGTCCAGGTTGCGGTATCCACGGCCGTAACCGTGCCCGGCTTGGTCTTACCACGCGTAAGCTCAAACTGGGTATCCACCAGGACCTCGCCCACGCCGGGGGTGACCGGGGCAAAGAGGGGTTCCTTGGGTGTATCGTTGCCGTAACGCTGGTTGAGCACCGCCGGAAGATTAACCACAGCCCCGCCGGTGATCCTGACATCGACATCGGGATAGGTGATATGCCAGGCGGCGCCGGCGCCGTGGTCCTTCCAGTTGGCCGGATTGGTGGCGATGAAGAACGTTCTGAGCAGTCTTGTTGCCAGGTCGCTGCTGGTAGGAATGCTGACGCCATTGATCAGGGTAATGCTTTCGCCGAGGTCCAGTCCCGCCGTGTCCGGGTCATCAACGATCACCCCGGCAAACATATAGGGATGTATCTGGCAGAAGAAGACATATAAACCCGGAACGGCTAGCTGGACGGTTTCGCTGCCACTGGTGCGACCGCTATCAAAAGGCCTGGCCCCGGCGGGAACGATGAGCGTGGTGATGGTATGCTTTGTGTTTGATCTGCCTCCGAAGTCCACCCTGGCCCCGGGGGCTACCACCGCCAGCGAGTGGGTCCCGGCGATAGGGCCGGCAGTGCTCTTAAACCAGCGTCCGGGCTCGTCGGTCAGGTCGAATCGGACTCCTGCCGCCCGGGCCGGTTGGCCCTGGTATTCCGGCACCGGCCCCGATAATGCCACCACCATGGCCACCAGGGCAATGCTAAACATCTTAAACAACGCTTTCATACTTTCCTCCTTGGTACAACGCGTGTTGTATAACGTTACCATATTATGTAAATGCAAGTCAACTTTGCCACTGCGTTTTTGTGGTCTCTTTATCCGTGTTGACTGCTCGGGCTGGCACGGAACCGTATGTTAGAACGAAAGACATTGCTGCATGTTACACGTGCTGGGGTAAAAGGGGGGGCAGACCTGGGGTTGAATCGCGTCGTAGCCGCGAGGATGGTGGCGTGGCTTCTCCTACCATGTTTTCCCAACGGGCGAAGCCAAACCAGGCGCCACCTTGGCAGGCCGTATCCCGGCACGGCACGCCGGGCCGCTACGGTGGCATTGAGACAAAAGTCGTATGCGACAGTAGCGAGGAACGGGAAAATGAACAGTAAGAACAGGGACCCTGCCCGTCAAGGGAGAGGGAAGTACAACGCCTGAAGAAAGGAGTAACGAATGGACAACACGTTCAGAGAATTTCTCAATGAAGTACAGCCAATCAAGTTCAGGGAACCGCTGGCGGAGACGCTGGGGGCGGTTGAGGAGGGCAACGCCATCGAATACAGTTTCATTGGCGCGGTCAAGATGGCTGGCCATGCCTGTCCCACCGT
>CAZFEA010000138.1:0-8438 GCA_964518085.1 uncultured Dehalococcoidia bacterium | reverse complement strand
AGTCCACCCTCCATGCCCGCGTCGGTACAATTGACAAAACCGGGGGCCTGGGGAGACGTCCCGGAAAAATCGAATGTGATGCTGTCTCCCTGCTTGATCAGGGCAACCGACACCTTGTATAGCCGGTTGGCATGACCGTCGTGGTCCAGGAAGTCCACTCCCCGGTATATCCCGTCCGGGAATTCAGACAGTTTGCGCCTTAGACCTGCCTCAGCCCGGCGAATAAGGCCGTGCATCACCTCCTGGACCTGGTCCAGGCCGTATTTCGCAATCAGTTCCTGGACCCGTTTGATAGCCACGTTGTTGCAGGCCACCATTCCCTTCAAGTCCAGGACGGAAAGGAACGGCAACCTCGATTGGTTGAGGATGGCGTTCAGGACATCGCTGCGGACCGTGCCTGATTGCACGATCTTTATGGGAGGGAAAGCCACGCCTTCCTGGTAGCATTCCGTGGCCCTGGTGCACCAGCTACCCGGGGTCATTCCCCCCACGTCGAGCACGTGGCAAACCGACCCGGACCAGGCCACCAGCTCTCCGCGGCAGAAATGCGGGGCCACGATTCCCACATCCGACTGGTGCAGGGCGCCCTTCCAGGGATCGTTGAGGAAGAACATGTCACCTTCGTTGATGCCCGGGTTTTCGGTGCAGTCTTCGATCACACTGCGGGTCATGTGGGCCAGGGTGCTGGCGTGGGAAATGACCTCCTGGCCCAGGACAACCGCCGTGCCGTCGCTTAAGTAAATGCCGCTGTTAAAGTCCCCGGCTTCGGTGACGATGGGCGATCCGGAAACCAGTTTCAGGGTAATGGTCTGCTCGTTGACGATCGCCTGCAGTTTGTTCTTCAGCACCTCAAAGGTGACGGGGTCTACCATGTTCATGTCCCTTCGTTGTGAGTTCCTTCGCCCCTGAGGGGAGAGGGTCAGGGTGAGGGTGAGCAGCCGAGACTGTTTAGACTGAAGGCACGCGGCAGCGTGCCGCTACGGGCTGTTCGACTGCCGGCTGTTCAGACCGTTTAGACTTACATAAACCCGGTGCGCCGGTCGGTGCGGCGGCAGACCACGTCCACCACCGCCGGCTGGCTGTTCTTCCGCGCCTCGCGGACAGCGCGGGTCACCGCCGGGGCGATCTCCCCCGGGTCGGTTACCGGGCCTTCGGCATAGGCGCCCAGGGACCGGGCCATGCCGGCGAAGTCCACCGCCGGACGGTCGAGATAGGTCCCCTGGCCCCTGGTCTCTTCCGTCCGCCCGCGGGCTTTAGCGGTCAGGCCGAAGTGGAACTCGGAGTTGCCGTAACACCGGTTGTTGTAGATCACCGAGACCACGGGAAGGTTGTTGTTGGCCGCGGTCCAGATGGCCTGTGGCGTATAGAGCAGGTCGCCGTCCGGCTGCAGGCTGATGACCAGGCGGTCCTGCTTGCGGTTGGCCAGGGCGGCGCCGATGGCCACCCCGGCGTCGCGTCCCAGTCCGATGCCCTGGCTGGGGATGAAGCGGTATGGCCGGTCCATCACCCACAGCCGGCGCGCCCATTCCGCCAGCGCCCCGTGGCCGGTGGTCATGACCCAGTCCTCGTCCTTTATCGCCGGCCAGACCTGATTTACCAGCCAGGCAATGGCCACCGGTTCCTGCCGGGAAAGGCTTTCCGCCTCCTGTCGCCATTGCTGGTGCATGGCGTTATGCTTCTTCTCCGCCCACTGCTTTCTTTCTTCGATGGCCGCCGGACGGCCGTCCAGCCCGTCCCGGCATAAATTCACTAACTGGGGGATGGCGGCGGCGGTATCGGCCACGATGGGAATATCCGCCGCCTGGAAACGCTGGTAGTCCTGCACCCACCCCCTGGTGGCGAAATCGCGCAGGGAGATATCTATGATCTTGCAGCCCGGTTTGAGCAGGTGCTCAACGCTCTTGCGGTCGTTGTCCATCCGGTGCAGGTAGCCCCAGAGGTCCTCGACGTCGAGGGCCAGGACGACATCTGCGCGACCCAGGAGCTCCCTGGTGGCGCCGGTAAGGTCCATGGGGTTGGTGGCGGGAAAGTTGAAACGTTTGCCCAGGTCCAGCACCGGTATGGCCAGCAACTCCGCCAGCTCCACCAGGGCGCAGGTGGTGGCCGGGTTGCGCCCCGATTGGTCGGCCAGGATGACCGGTGTCTGCGCTTTTACCAGGAATGAAGCCGCCCGTTTAAGCATGTCGGGGTCCGGATAGAGGACCGAGGGCTTCAGCATTGATGCCGGCGCCTGGCCATCGACCGGGCCGGTGATGGGCGATTCCTGCATCACCGCATCCAGGCACATGAATACCGGGCCCTGGGGTTGCTCTACCGCCAGGCGGTAGCCGCGGACGAAGGAATCGGTCAGGCTGGCGGCGCTGACCACGTAATCATCCCATTTAACGAAGTCCCGGATCAGGTTGCCGGGGACAATGGCGGAATGAAGCCATTCGGGCTGGTTCCGTCTCAGGCTGGCGTCCAGCGCCGCCCCGCCGCCGAGCAGAAGGACCGGGGCGCGGTCACACCAGGCATTATAGATGGCCATGGTGGCATGTTGCAGGCCCACCAGGTCGTGCAAACCCACCGACATGGGCCTGCCTGAGGCCACGCCGTAGCCCTGGGCGATGGCCACGGCGATCTCTTCGTGGAGGCACAGGATGGTCTCAGGTCTATTGTTGCCGTAGTTGATGAGGGACTCATGCAGGCCGCGGAAGGTGGTGCCCGGGTTGAAGGCGAAGTACTCGATGTCCAGGGCCTGCAGCAGGTCCACGATGAGGTCGGAACCGAACTTGGCGTTGCTGTTCACTGTCATAGTCCTTTCTTGTAATAAAGATTACAGCGATTAAACGATGTCTCACAGGCAGGGCCGCCTGTGGTACCGCTATTCTTCCCTACTTCGCAGTCTCCTTGACCACTTCCTGCGCCATCTGCAGCATCTTGCCCCAGAACTCGAAACTCTCTTCGGTGGGCAGGAAGATCTTCTCTCCCGGCTGGGCAATGAATATCGGATCGATCCCTTCGGTGGTGACATCGGTGCGCATGCTGGGGCCGCCCCAGCTCCGGGAGAGGATGGTCTGGCCTTCCTTGGTCAACAGCCAGTTGATGAAGAGGGCGGCAGCATTAGGATGGGCTAGTTTGGTCGGCACCGAGACGGCGCCCGCGCCGAAGGTCACATAGGCGCCTTCTGGAGGGATCACCATCTCCAGGGGGGCGCCGGCCACCAGAAACAGGGCCACGTTCTGGGTGTTGGGGGCCATCCCAATGGCAAACTTTCCCCGGGCCACCGACTCGGCATGGAGGCGGTTGTCGCGCTGGATCACCGCCTGCTGTTGTTTCAATAGTTGCCTCAGGAAATCTTTGGCCTCCTGGGCATTCCAGATGTGGAAACCGAGGTGTCCCATCATCGCATTCCCGGCGCCGGTAACGGTGGGATCGTTCAGGGTGATCTTCCCCCGGTACTGAGGTTTTAACACATCACGATAGGTGGTGATTTCTCCTCTCTTGATCATGTCGGTGTTGTACAGGATATACCGGTTTACGGCGGCGATCATGGGGAAAATCTGTTTGTCTTTGTCGATAAAAGGTACCTGGTTGCCCCGCCAGCGCCCGGGATCGAGCACCTCGGGCAGAAGGAGCAACGGCTCGAGCGACCCGAGGAGATGGGCCGGTTTCATGATGGTTATGGTGGTGCCGCCGCCGGAGCCGATGATGTCTACCACAGATAGTCCCGCAGCCTTTTCTTGCTGCACCCTGGCCGCCAGTTCGGCCCCGCGAACAAACGGCGTGAACTCCAGGTTGACGCCGAATTTTTCTTTGAATGCCTGGCCTAACCCGGTCCTGGTCTCCGGCGCCCAGGCGGTGGTATAGATGGAAACTACCCCCTCTTTCCTGGCTTCGGTTACGGTCTGTTCCCACTTTTGCTCCCAGGCGGCCCGCGCCGCCGGCGCCGACTTTTGACCGCCGGTTGGCGGTAGGGCCGCGGGCGGCGGAGAACAGGCCGCCAGCCAGTAGGCATTCAATGCCAGGAAGAAAAACATCGGGACGACAACCAGCTTCTTCATTATGCTTCCTTTCACTATTCCAATTAGCCGGGTGGCACAGGCCTCTGCCTGTGAGCCTTCGTTTTCGTGTCTCAGCCGGTATCACAGGCGTCCCCGTCTGTGAGTCACTGTTTCCGGCTTATCACACCTTCTCGCCTGTGATACATTGTTCCGGTGCGTTCAGGTGACAGGCTGGAAAGCCTGTCATACCGGCCCCCGCCCTGGCACGCGCAGCGTGCTACTACGCCCGGCTTCGGGCACGCGCAGGGTGCTACTACGCCCGGCTTCGGGCACGCGCAGGGTGCTACTACGCCCCGCCCCCTGGCACGCGCAGCGTGCTACTACGCCCCGCCTGGCAAAGGAGTTCGCGTTCATTCGTGGTTTGCGTGACCCCTGGCACGGGCGCCCTGCCGCTACGCCATTCTATCGCATGAGAGGCCGGAAAATCTCGGTGCTGCGTTGCATTGACTTCTCCCGTCCCAGGATTTCTTCTTCGGTATCGAAGTACACCTTCTCGCCCGGGTCGGGGAAAAAGATGGCGGGGATACCCGTTTTGGGGGCATCTACCCGGGTGCCGGGATATTTGTAGTATCTGACCACCAGCGCGTGTCCCTCTTTGCTCAGCAGCCAGTTGACGAACAACCTGGCGGCGCTGGGGTGCGGGCGCTTACTGGCCAGGGCCAGCCCGCCGATGCCCGGCCCAATCTTGCCGCCTTCCTGAGCTTTTATCAGGGCCAGGGGCGCCCCCGCCTCGATGAAGTAGGCTACCCGCTCCTGCATCGGAGCGATGGCCACGGCGTGTTTGCCCCTGGCTACCCATTCCACCTGTTGCTCGGTATCCCGGGTGATGGCCACCTCCTGCCTGACGAGCTGGCGCATGAAGTCCAGGGTGCGCTCCTGCCCCCAGATGTCGTAGGAAAGATGGTTGAAGAAGGCATTGCCGGCGCCTGAGGTGGTAGGGTCGTTGAGCACCAGCTTGCCCTTCCATTTAGGGTCGAGCAGGTCAGCGTAGCTTTTCAGCTCGTTCTCCTTGACCTGGCTGGTGTTGCGCAGCATGTAACGCTGCAGCACTGCCAGCATCCCGATGGCATACTGCTTCTGGTCCAGGAAAGGAATGTCACCCCGCACCCAGGCCGCCTTATCGGTCACCTCGGGGAGAATGAACGCGCCCGACATGGATTCCACCAGGCCGAGGGGCTTCATGTTCACCAGTATGGTCGTACCGCCCGACATCACCACATCCGGAAGATAAAGCGATGCCGTCCGTTCTGCCTGCATCTTGCGTACCAGCTCCACCCCCCGGCCGACGATGAAGTCTACCTGTATCCCGTATTTTTGCTGAAACGCGGGGAATATCTGGCGGAGTACATCGCCGGCGGTGGTGGAATAGACCACCAGGTTACCTTCCTTTCTGGCCGCGGCCAGAGTGCTTTCCCAATCCCCCTCCCAGCCCCCCTTAACCGCCGGCCCCTTTGCCACCGGAGCCTTCAAGTCCGGCGCCGCTTTCTCAGAAGCTGCCGTGCACGAAACGGCAAACAGACTGGCCAGCAAGAGCAGGCCCCACAAGGGTCCGTGCCATCTATTCATCTTCGGTTCCTCCTGCAAAGTATTTCATACCTCGAACAGCCGGCCGTAGCCTTTGACTGGTTCCTTTATCCTGAGAATCTTCAGGCCCATCCACAGGAAGGCCTGGGTATTGGAGACCACCGGCTTGCCGAAATCGCATTCTACCAGGTCGATCACCGCGGGAGACCCCCAGCCGCCGCAGGGGTCATAGATCGCCTCGGCTTCCGGCGCCTCCATCAACGCGTCCCTCATCGTTTCGTAGGCCACGCTTTCCGGCAGGTCCTGGATCTTCCAGTTCATATCCAGGTTCAGGCTCTTGACGTTGAGGACCTGCATGCCGCCGGCCTCCAGGAATTTCCTGATCCGGGCATCCACTTCGTGCCGCTGCGGAGTGGCCATGACGATTTTCTTCACTGAAAGGGCTCGAAAGGCATCCAGGGCGACGGTGAGGCCGGTGGTCGCCGGACACCGGGCATGTTTCTCGATTCGTTCGATCAGTTCCCTGTCCTTGCCGTAGCCGAGAAAAGAGACCAGTGGGGCGCCACCGAGAGATACGAACTTAACCCCGTATTGCCCCAGGCGCCGTGCCGCGTCGTCGATCTTGGCCAGGGCCTGCTCGATCTCATCGACGGTCAACTGGGTAATGCCCAGGGTAACCAGGCGGATATCGACACCCTCAGGGGCCACCTGATAGAAATGCAGGACGGCCTTGCCCGGCAGGACGGCCGGGAACATATAACCGAGTTTCCCTCTCCAACCGGAGACTCCCCCTACTCGAGGCGGTGTTGATGGCATAAGACCTCCCTGAACGAAATTCTAAATTCCAAAAGCCAAATTCCAACTTACTATTTCATCAGTGGGGCGAAAATTTCCGATGCTACCTTTCTCATTTCTCCCCGGAGAAGGAAGAGGTCTTCATCGGGATAAATGTCTCCCGGGCGCGGTATTGAGTCCGGGTCCAGCCCCTCCCGGCTCACATCCTTTCTGAGAGAGGCAAACTCCATGGTCCTGGTCCAGATAGACGAACCTTCTCTGGTCAGCAGCCAGTTGATGTATACCTGGGTTGCCTTGGGATGGGGATTCCGGGCAAAAACGATGATGTAGCTGACGCCCCCATTGACCCGCCTCGGCTCCTTAAAAGAGTATCGCTTAACCGGGGCGCCCGCCTGGATGAAATGGGTCAGTTGCGCCCCGCTGTATCCCAGGCCGATCTTGTACTTTTCCCTGGCGACCCACTCTATAAGCAGTCGCTGGTCGCGGATAATGGCCGGCTGCTGGGCGAGAAGCTGCCGGAGAATTCCCGTGATCTTGTCTCTGCCATAGGTCCGGGCCAGGTCGGCGAAAAGGTTGGGCGCCGGACCCGAAATGCCCGGATCGGACATGACGATCTTTCCCTTCCACTCCGGTTTCAGTATGTCCATGAAGGAAGGGATCTGGCTTTCCTGCACCGTTTCGGTGTTGATTATGGAATGGGCTATGCCGTTGGCGGCGAAATTCAATATGAGCCGCTCTTTGTCCATGAACGGCAACTGGCCATCGACCCAGTTGTTCGGGTTTTTAGCCTCGTCGAGCACCAGCAAGTCAGGCAGGGGGACCAGGACATCCAGGGGTTTGACCTCCATGGCCGCCGTTGTCTCGCCGAAATGGCCCACGTCGGTCAAGAATAAGCCCGCCCGCCTCTCGGAATTTATCTTGGCGATTACCTCGCCCGGCCGGCCGCGGGTGAACTCGAGGTTGATGCCGAATTTCTTTCCGAAGGCATCGATCAACTCGGCCACCGCCGCCGGCGATATCTCCGAGGCATAGATGTTAACCGTCCCTTCCCGGGCGCCTTCGCGAACAAGACTGTCCCAGGAAGAGAGCGGGGCCGGCGCCGCCTGGCGCCCGGTTACGCCCGGGCTCTCCGCCGGCGCGGCTGGCCGGGCACAGGCGGCCCAAAAGAAGACGAGGAAAAGAACGCATGAGAAGATTGCGCCGGCCGTCAACCGCCGCAAGCCAGTGTCATCGCATATTGTACCGCGTGCCATCAATGGACCTCCTTTTGTTAGCTTGGTTGGCCGGGACTAGCGGATCTCCTGGCCGATGCGGACCAGCTTGGCCACCAGGCCGACGACGATGCCGCCGAAGGTGCCGCCGGGCGCCCCGCTGAGGAGGCGGATCCTGAGGTTGGTGCGCGTTTCGGGGAAGTAGGCGTGGGTGAACCTCAACCTTCCGGCGAACATCGCCTGCAGCGCCTCTTTGAACGTCTCGAAGCGCACCGGCTCAGGCTGGCTGCCCTTGGCCACCGGCCCCCGCTTGACCGTCAGGCTACCACCCTTGATGTCCAGGTGAAAGGTTTCGTCATCCTTGACCTCGAACTGTATGCGCCGGTCATGCTTCTTCAACTCCTTCTGGGCCTCGGGGGATGAGTTGAGGTTGAAAAAGAACTTGCTGGCAGCACTGAATAGTTCATCGGACATAGCTGGGGACCTCTTTCAGAAAAATCCTAAATCCGAACAGCTAAATTCTAAACAAATTCGAAATACGAATAACAAATGAGCAAAACGGGCTGGCATTCTTTTGCAACTTTGGGCATTGGTGCTTTGGATTTGTTTAGTATTTCGGATTTAGTGCTTCGGATTTGGCGTCAGGGAGTGTCGGTCAGTAGCTCTTTCGGGTCTCCGAATTCCCTGGCCAGCGCTATTATCTCCGGGTCGTCCAGAACCAGCAGCCGGCCGTCTTTAATCAGCGGTTCGCCGTCGATCAGGACCGTGGGCTTGAGGACAACGCCGTCCCAGTGGAAGCCCTGGCCGCCTCTGCCGATGCCAAAGTGCAGCACCCCGGCGTGGCGGGTCATTTCGGCTTCCCGCA
>CAZFEA010000137.1:0-8449 GCA_964518085.1 uncultured Dehalococcoidia bacterium | reverse complement strand
ACCGGCCTGGAGCAACCCCATGTTCAATACCATGGGGGGCCGCAACCTGCTGGTGGGACGCGGCTACGGCACCGGGGCCGGGGTGGGCCAGGGAACGACGCCCATGCCGGGGGGATACTACCGGCCGGGAAGCGAGTATAACTGGTATTCGTATGCTGGTAGTAATCCAACCACGTTTGTGGACCTTTCAGGTTACTGGCGGGTCAAAATCGGACACCGAATTACAGTTTTTGGCAGTGAGTGCGTCTATATCGGTGCAGGTTTGGTGTTTGAAGTAGGGTCAGTGTCGGTCCACTTAGACAAGCCAACCGTTGCAGAGCCTTTCGTCCACCTGCAGTTCGACCGTTTCGGCTTTGATCGGAAAGCTTGGCACCTTCGGATTCCCCTGCCGATAAGAATAGCACCATATTGACCACAAGATTGGGGAAAAAATCGCTGTGCCCATAGGTTCTTCGTACAAGCCACAAACAGTTTCGTTTAGGAACTTCCTATTAAGCCCCGAAGTATCACCCCTCCGTTATGGGATCAAATTCGAGGGAGAATTCGCCGAGAGGGTGAATCACTGGTTCCTTGGCATTATTCCTGTCAAGCAAATGACCGGAACCCTCTCTTTCATTCTCGAAGAGATTGTCTGGCAACTGATTAACACGACTGGGCAGGGCTTGGCATTCCTTGCCGCCATGGACCCTTCAGAGTTCAAGGCAGGTGGGGTAGGACGTACTAGGAGTTTGCTGGAGAATCACAGGCTGAAATTCTACATGGATACGTGGGACATATGGGCGGCATGTATGATAGAAGTGCATTCCAAGCCGGATCTAGACGTGGCTATCTCAATTTGGAACGCAGATACCCAGTTTTATCTGGCCCAATTTGATATCTACGTATCGGAGTCCCTGTCCCTGGACAGAATTGGCAAAGAAGCGTATGTACTTCTTAGAGCGGGCGGTAGGAAAGCGAGCCATGCGCTGGGAGCGAGATCCAAGTACCTGATCAGTTACCCGCCAGCAGCCAACGGTACCGAGCTAATCGTTATGGCCTCCAAAGATCGACAAATTGCCGAGGCGACCCACATCGTTAGATCGGTTTTGCATTCAAACGGTGTGCCTCTCATTGCTTCCAAAAGAAAGTAGCCGCATAGGGTTCTCTGCATGCGGCAGGCGACAACGCTGATGCCGGGGGGATATTACCGGCCGGCGAGCGAGTATCTGGTATTCGTATGCGGCCAGCGACCCGGTCAACTTTGCGGATTCCTCAGGGTATCAATACAGCGAAACGCAGAAACAAATCATTGGACACGTATCTATCTGGGTCGGGTCGGGTCTTTACCTCGTTGGAGTCGCATTTCTGGCTGTCGGAGTCATCACGGCCAATGTGGAACTTATCCTTCCCGGTTTGGCGCTGGCTGGGGGCGGGTTTTATATCACCTCAAAAGGTTTTGAGTGGATTGAAGGTGGCAACCCGGCAAGGGACAGGCCGGCAAGTCCGCAGATAGGCCCTTTCAAGATTCCTCGGAGATAGCCCTTAGCATGCGAGAAGGCGGTCCAATATGCTGATCAAGCTTACTATGTTTTTGGTAATCCCTATCATCTTCATAGTGGTTGTTTTTGTCGCTGTGCCTGAACCATTTGGCATTTTGACGATATCCGTGGCTGGTTTGATTTACAATGTGCTGATTCTCCGCCAACGGCATCCGGACAGGGCTCCTTTCTTTCGCAAGATGCTGTGGATGTCGCTGGCGCTATTCATCTTGTTGCTCCTGTACTCACTAGCGTTGTTTGGACCGCTTTCTTGACAGTTGAGAAGCAAGAGGTTCAGTTCGAATACCGACAGGCAACACCGCCAGGAGAAACCCAAATGACACAAACACTCGGTCTCAAGATACTATACCTGTATTTCATTTTAGAAACATGTGCCTTGTTCCTGTTTGTGCTCTACCGGAAACTTACAAGCCAGCCATCCGCGTCGTCGCAAACTGTGGTATATGTTGCTGTGATCACTTCAATCGTATTGGGATCTCTAGTGGTGGCCATTGGATACTATCTGCCGCGCTTCGTAGTCAGACGGCGATGGGTCGACAAGAAACCGGCAAGGAACGACTTGATTCTTATCTATAGTCTACGCGGCGCTTCGTATCATATCCTTGTAGCGTTTGGTCTCGCCAACGGGTTTGTCGGACTGGCCTGGACGTACATTGTCCCTTTCTTTGTAGTGCCATTCGCGCTGCTAATCTGGCCTTTCCCTTCCGAACACAAGGTGGAAAGGCTGTGTGACAAGCCATAGGGCACGTAACGCGAAATCCATTCCGGGATCCGGGCTGCCGCGTGCCGTGGGGGTAAAGCCGAAAAGGGGCGGGCGAGCCGTACCTCCCACCACCACCTGCCACCCCTGGTTCGCCCCTACAGGGTTTGCCTCCAGCATTCCTTTTTTCCGGGGCAGTGTCAATATTTACAACTGTTTTCCCAAGGCGGCATTTTCAAATAAACATTAGGGAGAGGGAACAAGAATCTACAATACCTTCAACGCTTCCTGGACAAAGGCCATTTCCTGTCCCCGGGGGGCGGCTATCCAGATCACCCGGTTCAGCGTCTGGTAAAAATAGTGTTTCTGGCCCTCCCGGTCGCTTACCACATAGACCTTTTGCCAGTCCACGGTCAGCGTTTCCAGGTTCCCGAAGTATTCATTGCCTCGACCAATCTTCCCGGCCATGGCGCCGATCAGGGACATGGCTTCATAGTCGTCCCTGGATTGAGCAACCCACACCACGGCCTTCTGCCCGCCGTAATGGCCGATCCAGGCGTCCTGGACGGGGATGGTCAGCCCGTGGAGCTTGTTCACCTCTTTCATGGCCTGCTCCCCGGTGATGCTTTCGCTCAGGGTAAGTCCCGCTATGCTATGGGGAAGCGACTGCCGGGCAACGTTGGCTACCTGGTTTCGCAGCAATCCGCCGAGCAATACCAGGACAAAGAGGCCAAAAGCGACCTGAAGCCAGAGAGAGGACTTGCGGTTGGTTGTCTTCACTGTTCCAGTACCGTATCAAAAATCAAAATGCAAAATGGGAACCGCGAATGGACGCGAATAACTTTCAGGCATTCGGCATGAAAACCGTGTCTCACAGGCAGGGCCGCCTGTGGTACCGGTATTTCACAGCAAAGCGGTTAGCTACTTCTTGATGTTCCTGGATAGTTCGATCAGCCGGGCTTTTTTCTGCGCCCGCACCCGGCGGTAGTACTGTTCCTTTATCCGCCCGGCCTCAAAGTCATCGTCCAGCCTGGCAATCTCGGCCACGAGGGACTCTCTTTCAGCCAGTGGCGAAGGGGCCATCCGGACGGGGGCGAGCTTCCTTCTCTTGAAAATGGGATAACTTACCGCCAGGCCCAGGACCAGGATGCCGGATATGACAGATATGAGTTTCAGGTTGACCTTTGTCCTGTTGGGCAGGCCCGAAAGAGTGAAGGCAACCGACGCCCCCGGCCGTAGTTGTTCGGCAACATAGACGTTATACTTAGCCCCTCCGCCGCCCGAGATCGGCCCTTTCAACTTAAGCTGGTCGCTCTGCAGTTGGATGCCTCCGGCTTCAGGCACGAATACATTAAAGGCATTGGTGGGCAAATTGACCGGCTTGTTCACCGTGTAGGAAGATGCGCCATAGTCTATCATGTAGCCGAAGACCAGGTCCCGGCCCTTGTCCGGCGGCACCGCCATGGTGTCGTAAAAGCCATCGGCAGTCTTTTGTATGCAGCAGTCCATCAGCCCGTCTATGGTCTGGAGCCCGGTGGCATTTTCGGGCAAAACAAAGGTCAGGGTCCGCTTGCGGCCTACCCCGGGGACCACTTCCGAGCCGACATACGCCCTGTCCGAGTTGTTGCTTACCTTGATGTACTCCTCCACCCGCAGCCCGCCCTCATCCAGGTAAAACACCATGTGGGCCGCCTGGACGGTTACCGCCGAACCGTCGGCGGTGGCCTCCCAAACGTATAGCTCGACGATCTTGGTCGTTTCCCCTTTTCCAAAGGTTATCTCCGCGCTATTGTAATCAGCCTCCTGGTAATTGGTGGAAATTACATAAACTATCGAAGAGTCGGGGTTGACCCCGTTGAAAACAAACTGGCCGGCCTTGCCGGTAGTGGCGTCCTTAGAGCTCTTTTCCGCCCCGTTGACATAGCCCTTCAGGGTGACCTTGAGATCGCTGACCACAGGTCCCCCTGCTGTCCTGTTAACCACTTTGCCCTCTATAGTCCCGTTTTCTGCGGCCACAGCGATGGCCGGTGAGAGAGGGGCTATGAGCAAGGCGATCAGCAGGCCTACACCAATTGCACGGATCAGGTGTGAAAACCCTGTCCTCACAGGCGGGGCCGCCTGTGGTACCGCGTATTTTCGTAACAAGCACTCACGCCCGCTTGCTGCGAGCACCATGAAGTATGGAAACCAATGGCCCCACAGGCAGGGCCGCCTGTGGTACCGGTAGTTTCTGAGCGCGTTCGGAATGGCGGCGAATCTGGAATAAACCCTGATCATTGTTTGTCCTCCTTTTTCAGACTGGCGCCGCATTGGGGACAAAAGCGGTCCTCGGGGAGGAACGGCTTTCCGCACGACGGACACAGTAAGTTCATCCTGGCCATATCGGTCCCACAGTGGGTGCAGAACTTGATTTCCGGTCTTTGCGGTTTGCCACAGCGGGGACAGGCCCGGGCGGCTGCCCCGGAGCCGGCCTGGATGCTGGCTCTCTTGAGGGCAATTTCCCTTTCCAGACTATCGGAATCGCCTTCACGCGCGGAAACCGGGAGGCCACGAGATGATCGCCGCCCGGCGGTAGCTCCAGCCCGTCTGCGGGCGATCTCCCTCTCGATATCGTCGACCGCGTCCCCTCGCGCGGAAACCGCGCCGCTACGGCCGCCCCTTCTCCTGTTCATTATTTCCGTCTCCAGGTCGTCAAACTGTGGCCGGGTCTTCATTTCGTCCAGATCCTTGAGTATCCGCGCCGCTTTTTTTCTATATTTGGTCTCCAGCTCCTGGTGATCGTCAGGGGTGAGGTTGCCCAGCTCGTAGTCGAACTGTAGCTCCTTGATGGCGGTGTAGGCCGCGGTCTTCTGGGTCTCCAGCTCCGAGGACTCATCGGGTCCCGGGTCTGGCTCTTCCCTGGCGCCCCGGAACAACGGCAGGGCAAGGTAGCCCAGGGCGCCGGCCATCAGGATAAACGAGAAAAAGTAAATCATGGCAGCTCCTTGATCTCCTTATCTACCCGGCTCAGGTATTCGTCTTCGACCGGCGCCGGCGCCGAGCTTTCCGAGACCTCGGCCTCTTTGCCGCGGAATACCCAGGCCCGCAGGAGCAAAGCAATGAGAAAGGCGCCGGCGACCAGCCCGACAAAGGGCGCCGTCCAGGCGGTCAAGTTGAATCCCTTCTTGGGCGGCTCAGCCAGGACCTGTTCGCCATAGGTCTGGACAAAGGCCTGGACAATCTGGTCAGGGGTCCTGCCCTGCCCCAGTTGCGTCTTGATGGCGGCCGTCATCTGGTCGCGGGACATGCACTCCTGGTGGACGCAATTGGGCAGTATCATCTGGCAGCCGCACTGGCACACCAGGCGCAGGGCAATCTGGTCGGCGACCGTGGTGCTGATCTCGCCCTGGGCCCGGGCCATCTGCCATGGGCCGGTGAGGGCCAGCAGGGCCATGATTCCAGCAATAAGCAGCCAAACCCGTAGGGGCGAACCAGAGAGACGCGCCTTTGGCGTGTCTCGGCGGCTCGCCCGGCAGCGGCCTGCGGCGACCGTCTGAATTGCAACAGGCTGGAAAGCCTGTCGTACCCGGGATTTTGTAGCCGCGCGGTTTCCGCGCCTGAACCCCCGCGAGGACACCTCGCCGCTATGCAGCCCCGGCATTTTCGGGGCAATCCCCCATGCCCCCTTGCGATCAGCATCAATGGATAAAAATAATGTTTCACAGGCGGGGACGCCTGTGGTACCGGTCATCTTCGGAGCAGGTCTCGAACTATGGGTCGTAATCTTCATTTCGTCTCTCGCTTCGTTCTGCGCTCGGGCCACAGGGCCACCACCGTTCCCCCGATCAACATGAGGCTGCCGAAGCCGAGCCAGTTGACCAGGGGATTGATCAGTACCTTAAAGGCGGCTATCTGCCCGCCTTGCTCCGAGCCAATATAAATGAGATACACGTCCTCCAGGACGGTGCTTCTTATGGCCACCTCGGTCATGGGATTGTCATGGCCCTTATGCTTGGCCCTTTCCGAAGTCAGCCGGCCGATATAACGGTCGTCGTTATACAGGGACATGGTAGCCGCCTCCACCTGCCGGCTCTCGGTGGTGTACCGGCTGAAACTGTCGAATCTCAAAGTGTATTTTTTGTCCGTCAGAGGGGACCTGATGCTGAGGCTCTCATTCGGCGCCAGGCTCTTTTCCACCGAGGCGGAATAGGCATAGGAGCCGATAACGCCCACCGCCATCAGGATGATGCCTATGTGGACAATATAGCCGCCGTACCTGGGGCGGTTGCCGGCGATGAGGCCGAAAAAGGAGGCCAGGTAGTTGCGCCCGGTCGTCTTATGCCTGGCCCGGGCGCCGCGGTAGACCTCGATGACAATGGTGCTCATGACAAAGCCGCAGATGGCAAAGCCGAACAGGCTGAAACCACCCCGTATCCCCAGGAGGAACAGGATGACGGCGATGGCAATAGAAGCGAAGAAAGGATAGAGAAAATTCCTGATCAGGTTGCTCCTGGAGGCCCGTCTCCAGCCGATCAGGGGACAGATTCCCATCAGCAGCACCAGCAGCAGGAAGATCGGGCCGTTGACCTGGTCGAAGTAAGGGGCGCCGACGGTGATTTTTACCCCGCGTACCGCTTCGGTGATCATGGGGAATATTGTTCCCAGGAAGGTGGCGAAGGTAGCCGCCACCAGGATCAGGTTGTTGATCAGGAAGGTGCTTTCGCGCGAAAGAAACGAATCTATCTGGTCATCGCTGCGCAGGTCCACGCTGCGGTAGTACAGGAGGTAGGTCGAGCCGAAAAGGCCCACCGCCAGGAAAGCCAGGAAGAACGGGCCCAGGGCCGATTCGCCAAAGGAGTGGACCGAAGACACCAGGCCGCTCCTGGTGATCATGGTGCCAAAGATGGCCAGGTTGAAGGTCAGTATGACCAGGAGGATATTCCAGATCTTCAGCATGCCCCTTCGCTTCTGGATCATCACCGAGTGGAGAAAGGCGGTGGCGGTGAGCCAGGGAAGCAGCCCGGCGTTCTCCACCGGGTCCCAGGCCCAGTAACCGCCCCAGCCGAGTTCGACATAGGCCCACTGGGCGCCTGCCAGGTTGCCGATACCCAGCGATACCCAGAAGATCAGCGTCCAGCTCCGGATGCTGCGTAACCACTCGTCATTCAGGCGCCGGGTCAGCAGGGCGGCAATGGCAAAGGCGAACGGTATGGTAAAGCCGGCGTAGCCCGCCAGTTGGGCCGGGGGGTGGGTCACCATCCCCGGATTTTGAAGCAGCGGGTTCAGTCCCTGTCCGTCGCCCGGGACAAAGGGCAATTTCTCGAAGGGATTGGTCACCTTTATCATCAGGGTGTAGAAGAACGCCTGGGTGGTCATCAGTACCATAATAATGTAAGGCATCAGTTCCTTATGGCGGGTCTTGTTCTGTGCCACTACTACGGCGCTGCTGATGCCCAGGGTGAGGACCCAGAAGAGCAGCGAGCCGGCCTGCCCGCCATAGAAGGCCACCAGGGTATAGAACAGGCCCATGTCCCGGCTGCTGTATGAGGCTACATATGATACCTGGAAATCGCGGGTGACAAGCAGGTAAGCCAAGATGAAAGAGGCCAGCACTCCCAGGAAGCCGACCAGGTACACCGCGTTGCGGGCGCTGGCGATCAACTCGGGATAGCCTCGTTTCTTGCCGATGACCGCCACCACCGCCGCATAAAGCGACGCGGCCAGGGCCATCAGCAAGGTAAACTGTCCAAATTCAGCCATTATCAGGCTCCTTCAAGCGATTAGCCATTAGCCATTAGCGGTTAGCGATTAGCGGTTAGCCGTTAGCGATTAGCCGTTAGCGATTAGCCGTTAGCGATTAGCCATTAGCAATTAGCCGTTGGCGGTCAGCCGCTAACCAGGGAAGGGTGGGGAACTAATTGCTAATTGCTAATTGCTAATTGCTAACCGCTAATTGCTATCATGCCATCCGTTCATTAAGGCCAACTGAGAATTTCCTTAGACTGAGATTAAACTTTTTGGCCCGAACGGCGACGCCCGGTGAGGAGCCGTTGACACTCAAAAATACCCGGTGGTAGTATGGAGTACAGCCGCCCGTAGCGGCGAGGTCCCCTCGCGGGGCGGGGAAAACGAATCGCCTTCAGGCGCGGAAACCGCGCGGCTACGGACGGGGTACCATTCGCCTGTGGAGAACCGAACCGGGTACCACAGGCGTCCCCGCCTGTGGAGAACC
>CAZFEA010000136.1:0-8460 GCA_964518085.1 uncultured Dehalococcoidia bacterium | reverse complement strand
CGACTACCTCGAATATGGTGACGACTTTGAAGTCAAACTGAACAAATTCTTCGACTGCATTTTCGGCCTCAAGGAACACTTTGATACGATGGCCGATCAACTTAGACACGACCCATTGCTGGCGGTGGATTATTTGCGCAGGGCGTTCCTGATCACAGGGGACATCAACTACAGAACCAAGGCGAGGCAGTTGTATGACAAAACCGGGCGCGGGAAAAGGGCAGCCAACTGCGTGGAGAATCTGCTCGTAAACTTTTAGCATCGGCCTTTCCGGAAACATAGTTCCGAATCTCTGCGTTCTCGGCGCCTCTGCGGTTTCGTTTCACATTTGCAGCAGAAAGGCAGCGTGCCGTTCATGACCCACAGGGCGGGCGAGCCGCCCCCGCCCATCCCAATCACCCCACCATGCCTCACCCCTACGCCCGGGGAAATTCCCCTTGTTCCCCTATTGCAAAAAGCGGAGACTAAACTCCTTTCGGGATGATGTTGTATTTTCTCGCCTGCTCTTCAAGTTCGGCGCGGAAGGCGGGATGAGCGATGGATATCAGAGCCATGGCCCGCTCCCAAACGGTCTTGCCTTTAAGGCTGACCATGCCGTATTCGGTGGCGATCCAGGAGACATCGGTCCGGGGCACGGTGACTATGGTCCCCGGCGACAGGCCGGCAACGACCCTGGACTTCACTTTGCCGTCCGCGCCGGCGTGCGTCGAAGGCAGGCAGATGATGGCCCGGCCGCCGGGCGAGGCATAGGCGCCGCGGACAAACTGGAGCTGGCCGCCGGTGCCGCTGATGTGCCGGTAGCCATACGATTCCGAAGACACCTGTCCCTGGAGGTCGACTTCCAGGGCGCTGTTGACGGATACCAGGTTCTCGTTCCTGGATATTACCTCCGGGTCATTGGTGTAGTCCACCGGGAAGCCGGCGATCATGGGATTGTGGTCGATGAAGTCGTAAAGCTTCCGCGATCCGCCGGCGAAGGTGCAGACGGCCCGGCCCGGGTTAAGGTTCTTGCGACGGTTGGTGACGACGCCGGCGCGGAACATCTCCATCATGCTTTCGGTGAACATCTCGGTATGGATGCCGATATCCTTCGCGCCCCGTTTTATCAGCAGACGGCCGACCTCGTCAGGCAGGCCGCCGATGCCGATCTGGATGGAAGCCCCATCGGCCACCACGGCCGCCACCTGGGCGGCAATGTTTCTTTCAACCTCCGACGGCATCGAAGGCGTTAGCTCGGCAACCGGAAACACGCCGTTTTCCACTATATGGTCCACCTCAGAGATGTGAATCCGTTCGTCGCTTCCGCCCATAAGCCACGGCATAGTCTGGTTGACCTCTACCACCACCGTTTTTGCCGTGTCGCAGATGGCCTTGTTCTTTTCCACGGTGCCGAAGTTGAAGAAGCCGTCTTTGTCCATCGGGGTGACTTCGACAAAGGCGATGTCCGGACGGCGCGCGGTCTCAGTGCGGTAAAGGTGGGGTCCTTCTCCGAGGTTGTATGGGATATATGAGCAGCAGCCACGGTCGTGGAAAGTGCGGGAAATAGCCGAGAAGTGCCACTCGTTGTAGACGAAGTGTTTTCCCTCGGGGTCGGCCTTCAGCACTGCAGGCTCTTTCAGGCACAGGCAGGCGCGGACATTGACCTGCTCCAGCGCCGGCGCCCGCCTTGCCAGCTCGTGATCAACCAGGGAAGGAAAGCTCAGGATAGAGCCGTAGTCCACCCACATGCCGGATTTCACCAGCTTTGCGGCGTCTGAGGCCGCGATGAGTTTCTTCTGATATTGTTCTCGATAGTCCATCGGTATTGTAACGGCTCGGCGTGCCACCACAGGGTCAGGGCTGTAGCGGCGGGGTTCCCTCGCCCCACCAAAGCGCGGAAACCGCGCGACATCTGCCGGCGGGGGCGGGCGAGCCGCCGAGACCCGCCAGAGGCGGGTCTCTCTGGTTCGCCCCTACGGGTTGTCCAGCAATTATCACACGACCAGACCCCCGCGGCAAGGTGCTATAATATAACCTAATCCAAATGATCATCCTTACTCGCCAGCGAGCACTAAGAAGTATGAAAAACCATGTTCCCACAGGCGGGGACGCCTGTGCTACCGGTCAGTATGACTATTGAAGAAATAAAGGACGGCTCCATTACCAGCACCCAGGGTTTTCTGGCCGGGGCAACCTGTGCCGGCATCAAAAGTGCCAGGAATGCTCTTGACCTGACCATCCTGATTTCCGAGGCCCCCTGCCGTCCGGCCACCATGTTTACCACCAATAAGATCAAGGCGGCGCCGGTGGTACTTTCGATGAAACACATCAAGACGGGGCAAACCGGCGCCATTGTGGTCAACAGCGGCTGCGCCAATGCCTGCACCGGCAAACAGGGACTCAAGGATGCGCGGGAAGTGACAGAAATCGTTGCCGCGGGACTGTGCCTGGAGCCGGAACAGGTGCTGGTGGCCAGCACCGGACTGATCGGCGCGACGTTGCCCATGAAGCAGGTCCGCGATGCCCTGGACAGGATCAAGATTGCAGCCGGCGGCGGCCATGACTTCGCCCGGGCGATCATGACCACTGACACCTTTGCCAAAGAAATCGCCGTCTCGGTAAGGACCGAAGCCGGTTCCTTCGTGATCGCCGGAGCCGCCAAGGGCTCTGGGATGATCCATCCCAATCTGGCGACCCTGCTGTGCTTCCTGACCACCGACGCCGAGGTCGACGCGAGCTTTCTGCAGAGGGCTTTGAAGACGGCCGTGGAACGATCGCTGAACATGGTAACTATCGACGGCGATTGTTCCACCAACGACTGTGTCTTCTTGCTGGCCAACGGCCTGGCTGCCAACGAGAAAATACGCTCAGCCAGCCCGCTGGCCGGCGTCTTCCAGGAAGCCCTGGACCGCGTCTGCACCGGCCTGGCAAAGTCCATCGCCCGCGACGGCGAAGGGGCAAGTCGGCTGATCGAGGTCCGGTTGAAAGGCGCGCGGACCACCGGCGATGCCCGCCAGGGGGCTCGCACTATCGCCGGGTCTTCCCTGGTCAAGGCGGCCATACACGGCAATGACCCCAACTGGGGTCGGATCGTCGCCGCCCTGGGGCGGAGCGGGGCCGAGGTCAGGGAAACGAGAATCGAGCTATCCCTGAACGGCTTCACCCTGATGAAAAAGGGCGAGCCGCAGCAGTTCGATGCCTCCGCCGTCAGCAAGGCGTTGAGCGCCCCGGAAGTGCGAATTGTTGTTGACCTGCACCTGGGCAAGGGCGAAGCCACAGCCTGGGGATGCGATCTTTCGGAAGAATATGTCACAATCAATAGTGATTACTCAACTTAATGGATTAACCCCGCCGCAAAGAAAATTCCAAGTTCCAAAAGCCAAATGCCAAACAAATTCCAATGATCAAATTCAAAAGGTCTGGATTCGGAGATGGAGACTCACAGTTCAAAGCCTTATGACCTGGGACTTCGAACGGCCAAGTTCGCCAAAGATGTAATCGCTCTTGTCGGCAGTCTCCCGAAGACACTGGCGAACCTGGAAATAGGCAGGCAAGTAATACGCTCTGCCGGGTCGGTGGGCGCCAACTACATCGAAGCCAACGAGTCCCTGAGCAAGAGAGACTTTGCCATGAGAGTCAAAATTTGTCGAAAGGAAGCAAAGGAGAGTAAATACTGGCTCTGTTTGCTCGAAACTAAGACAGAGGATACGGCAAAAACGGCACAGCTACCTGGAAAAGAGGCCGACGAGCTCACCAAGATATTCAGCGCCATAGCCGAAAAATCAAGGTAGACTTCGCTGTTTGGAATTTCGTATTTTGAATTTGTTTGGCATTTGGTTTTTGGTATTTGGAATTTTCACGGTTAGACAAATCGAATCATTGTCCAAAATAGGATTATGTTCAAGAACAAGTCTCCCATAGTTATCAAGATTGGTGGTTCCACCTTCAAGACCGGCGACACCACCCTCGAGGACCTGGTCACGTTGCAGAAGGCCGGCCATTGCCTGGTGGTGGTCCATGGCGGCGGCGACGCCATCAACGGCTGGCTCGACCGCCTGGAGATCAAGAGCCCGTTCCACGGCGGCTACCGGGTAACCGACCAGAA
Organism: uncultured Dehalococcoidia bacterium; assembly: GCA_964518085.1. GTDB lineage: Bacteria > Chloroflexota > Dehalococcoidia > JACQUA01 > JACQUA01 > JACQUA01. The sequence continues at coordinate 4,376 of CAZFEA010000136.1, read as the reverse complement.
CACCCTGGTAGTAGTAGTAGCCGTTCTGGCGGGCATAGTCAATAAGACCCTGGTAGTTTCAATCAATGGCTCCGGAGGCAGGGCCTTTGGCTTCAGCGGCGCCGATGGCAGCCTTGTCCAGGCCCGGATAAAGGATGAGCCCCTCGGCCTGGTGGGTGAAGTGGACAGGGTAGACGCCGGCATCATCCAGATGGTAGTCAGGGCCGGGTTCATGCCCGTCATCGCGCCTGTCGGCTGGAAGCCACGCACGGGGAATGACAAAGAGACGCTTTTGAACCTGAATGGCGACACGATGACCGGGGCGCTGGCAGCGGCCCTCAAAGCCGACAGGGTTGTCTTCCTCACCGACGTTGATGGAATACTCGACGAAAACAAGGAATTGATAACCGACCTATCGGCGCACAAAGCCAGAGAACTCATGGCTTCAGGGGTCATCAAGACCGGGATGATCCCCAAGATCGAGGCTTGCCTGGCGGCGGTGAAAAAAGCCAGGGTAACCCGTATAATAAATGGCACCGTACCCCATGCCTTGCTCGACGAAATCGAGGGCAAAGGCAGGGGGACGACAGTCGGGGACTGAAGATATCTTTCAATTTTCCAATTTTCCAATCTTTCAATTGACTATGGACTGGCAAGAACTCGAAAAAAAATACTACATGCAGTTGGTGAAACGCCTGCCGGTGACCCTGGTAAGAGGCCAGGGCGCGCGGGTATGGGATGACACCGGCAAGTCATACCTGGATTTTGTCGCCGGCTGGGCGGTGAACCTGCTCGGGCACTGCCATCCAGCGGTGGTGGAAGCGGTCGATAAACAGGTACGCACCCTTATCCATACCTCCAACCAGTTCTACACCACGCCGCAGGTCCAACTGGTGGAACTGCTGGTCAAGAATAGCTGCCTTCACCGGGTCTTCCTGGCCAACAGCGGCGCCGAGGCCAACGAAGGCGCCATCAAGCTGGCCCGCCGCTACGGCAAGCTCAAGCTAAATGGCGGCTATGAGGTCATTACCGCCACCAACTCCTTTCATGGCCGCACCCTGGCCATGGTAGCCGCTACCGGCCAGAAGAAATTCCAGGAGCCTTTCGAACCCGTCCCCGGCGGCTTCGTCAACGTCGAATTCGATAACATCGAGGCGTTAAAAGCGGCCACCAACGTCCAGACCTGCGCCGTCATGCTCGAGCCGGTCCAGGGTGAGGGAGGCGTCAATATCCCGCACCGGGACTATCTCAGGCAGGTCCGCACCTGGTGCGATGAAAAAGGACTGCTGTTGATACTCGACGAAATCCAGACGGGGCTGGGGCGCACCGGCAAACTTTTCGGATACCAGCACGAAGGAATCGAGCCGGACATCATGACTCTGGCTAAGGGACTGGCCGGCGGCATTCCCATCGGCGCAATTCTGGCCAAAGAGAACGCCAGTGTATTCGGCGTGGGCGAACATGGTTCAACCTATGGAGGCAATCCCCTGGCTGCAGCCGCCGGATATGCCACGGTGAAGACCATCATCGATAGCCGTCTGCCCGAAGCCGCCGGCAGGCTCGGTGCCTACTTCCTGTCACGCCTGGAAACCCTGAAACGCGACTTTCCTATTGTGGCTGAGACCCGGGGCCGCGGACTGCTTCTGGCCGTCTATTTCAAAGAGGATATCGCCGAGAAACTGACCGTTGCTTGCATGGAAAAGGGACTGCTGGTCAACCGGGTCAAGCCCAACGCGTTGCGATTCATGCCCCCTCTGATCGTCACCGAACAGGAAATCGATGAAGCGGTAGCTAGCTTGAGGGATGCAATACTTCTGTCATTGCAAGGAGTCCCTTCGTACGAAGGCGACGAAGCAATCTCGTCCGGGTGCAGCACAGCCGTAGCCGCGGAGCCGTTGGCTCGCCCTAAATTGACCAAGACCGGATTAATTGGCTCATCACTTTTTGCCCAGCTTGGCGAGACGGAATTATTCGCATCATCGGAAATGCAAGAGCGAGCCGGCGGCTCGCGGCTACGGGACACGCCTGTACGGACCAGCAATGCTTTTCCTGACCGCCCTCTTCACTTCGCTCGCCGCCTGTTCCCCGGCGCCGGCGGAGGCCCTCACCGGCTTTCCACCTTCAGTTGAGGCTGGCGCCGCGCAGCTGGCCGAACAACAACACCCCCGTGACGCCGCGGAGCGCGCCCGCTATCAGAGATCGCTGCTCGGACTTCACGCCGATGTCCAGGCCAGGGATTTCGCTATAATCTATAACACCGGCGGGTTCGGCGGCGCACCTATGGCCGGAGATGCCGAGTGGTTAAGTGTGATGCGCGGCATCGAGACCAGTTTGCTTGAGAAGGGTTTGTCCACAGTGATAATTGAGTTCATGCGGGCGCACTATCGCGGTACGGGCTTTATGCAGGAAGTCGTTGAGATGAGTCGAGGCTATCCGAACAAGGCTCCGCAACTGGCTCGTGAGCTCGAGTTTCTCCTCCATTACAACCCTTCTTTGAAGATGATCGTAACCGGCCGCAGCCACGGCGCTGTCTTTGCCAACCAGGTCATGAAGCTCCTTGAAGGCCGCCCGCGGGTCTTTGCCATCCTGGCGGGCACACCCTTCTGGTATCGCGGCAGCTTTGGTGAAAACACGCTGTTCATAGACAGCAATGGCACACGGCCGGACGCGTACCACAGGGGCGACTGGGGAACTATCATCAAAGCCAATTTGCACCTGCCGCGCCGGCAGCCGCCGCCGGGAGGAGCAATTCAGATTCTAAAATGGTATATTAATATGCCCGGTCATGAATACCATTGGCAATACCCTGCCGTCCGGGCCAGGATCAGACAATTCCTGGACACGATCACAGAGAAACTGTAGGGCGGGTTAAGCGCAGAGGGGCGGTAATGCGGTGGGAGGTAGCGCGAACCCACCAGGACACATGGAAAGGTTAAACAATGGCCGACAAGGTAGTCCTGGCTTATAGCGGAGGTGTAGACACCTCCGCGGCTATCCCCTGGCTCAAAGAGAAATACGGCTATGACGTTATCGCCCTTACCCTGGACGTTGGAAACGAGAAGGACTTCTCCCTTATCCGGGATAAAGCCCTGCGGGCTGGCGCGGTCAAGGCCGAGGTAACCGACGTCAAAGAGGTCTTCGTCAAGCACTTCATTTTTCCCGCCCTTCAGGCCAACGCCCTCTACGAAGGCCAGTACCCGCTGGCAACGGCGCTCTCCCGGCCCTTGATGGCCAAGGTGCTGGTAGACGTGGCCAGGGACGAAGGGGCGGTGGCGGTGGCCCATGGTTGCACAGGCAAAGGCAACGACCAGGTCAGGTTCGATGTGGGGGTAATGGCCCTGGCGCCGGACATTAAGGTCATTGCCCCGGCCAGGGAATGGGGCATGAACCGGGAACAGACCATTGCCTACGCCCAGGCCAGGGGCATTCCCCTGCCGGTGACTAAAGCAAGCCCCTATTCCATTGACGAAAACCTGTGGGGGAAAAGCATCGAGTGCGGCGTCCTTGAAGACCCGTGGAACGAGCCGCCGGAAGATGCCTTTAGCTGGACCAGGCCGCTTGCCCAGACTCCGGCTGAGCCGGAATACGTGGAAATAGGTTTTGACAAGGGCATTCCCACATCCCTTGATGGCGAGGATATGGATGGCGTAGCCTTGATTCGCAGGCTGAACCAGTTGGCCGGCGAACACGGCGTCGGCCGGATCGATCACATTGAAAACCGGCTGATTGGAATCAAATCGCGCGAGGTCTACGAAGCCCCGGCAGCGACCGTCCTTATGAAAGCCCATCTGGCGATGGAGGCCATGACACTGGCCAAACAACAGGCCCGGTTTAAGGAAAAAGTGGCCTCGGAATATGCCGACATGATCTACAACGGACTGTGGTTCACCTCTTTCCATCAAGACCTGGCAGCCTATGTACAGAGCTCCCAGCGCCACGTAACCGGCATTGTCCGGGTCAAACTATGGAAAGGCAACTGCGCCGTGGTGGGCAGGAAATCCCCGCGTTCGCTGTATAGTTTCAGCCTGGCGACCTACGACAAAGGCGACGCCTTCGACCAGAAGGCCTCGGCCGGCTTTATCCAGATATGGGGGTTGCCGGTCAAAATCCAGGCCCAGACCCAGCTTCTCAGGCAGCCCGAAGGGATTCTGAGCCTGCCGGACACGGTGCCGCAGAAGAAGAAAGCCGGACACAAAAAGTAGGGTGGGTTAAGCGCAACCGGCGCGGAGTGGCAGAGCGGGGATTGCGCGAACCCACCAATCCTGGCGGCGCGGCGCGCCGCGCCGATCCAAAGGGGCGCACTGCTGCGAGTCCTGGGAGACTGGACTGGGAGGCGCGGGCGAGCCGCCGATACCCGCCTGAGGCGGGTCTCTCTGGTTCGCCCCTACGCCGGTTGC
>CAZFEA010000135.1:5714-8503 GCA_964518085.1 uncultured Dehalococcoidia bacterium | reverse complement strand
CAGCCTGGCGCTGAAATCCGACGGCACGGTATGGGCCTGGGGGTCTAACGGGGAGGGCCAGCTTGGCGACGGGACGAACACCGATCGCAACACACCGGTGCCGGTGCGCGACCTTGCCGGGGTAACCGCCATCGCCACCGGAGACCTCCATAGCCTGGCGCTCACAGGCACGGCCGCGGCGCCGACGCCATCTCCCTCACCCACACCGTCACCGACTCCTTCGCCATCTCCATCGCCGTCCCCATCGCCATCGCCGAGCCCGTCTCCTTCGCCGTCGCCGAGTCCATCACCATCTCCAACGCCGACGCCATCGCCGACACCGGCGGCGACCCTGACGCCGACACCAACGCCGGCCCCGGCGCTCCAGTCCCTACCGGGCTTCGGCCAGTCCATCGGCAGCGACGGCGTCGTTTACCTGGATGTCAGGATCAACCGCATCCGGAACCCGTCCACCGATGCCGATGCCCCGGCGCCGCGGGGCATCGCCGCCTTCGACCTGTCTTTAACCTACCCCGGAGGCTCAGGCAACGCAGTCAATATCATGGCGGTCAAGGGGGCTTATCCCTTCGTCAACCTGGTGCATAACGTCCAGAACGCCGCCGGAACGGCCTCGATCAACGCCGTTTACGACACCGGCATCGCCTACCCGGCCGGCGCCCAGGTGGTCGAGCCCTCCCTCCAGCCCCAGCCGCCGCTGACCCTGGTGCAACTGGCGCCACGCCTGCTGGGGTCCAGCAGCGAGACCCACAACATGGTGCTGTCCCTCAGGACTCTGGCCAGCGGCTACGGCGACAATATCCCCGCCGACTCGACTAAAACCTTCGTCGCCCGCCGCGGCGACGCCCGGCAGGACTCCCAGATCACCATCACCGACGCCCTGTACATCGCCCAGTACCTGGCCGGCCTGAGGGACATCGGGGAAGGGATAGCCCTGGTCAACGCCGTAAACGCCGCCAGCGTCAGGCTGGAAAGCGCCACCACCGCCGGCGAGAAGATCACTATCACCGATGCCCTGTTCATCGCCCAGTTCCTGGCCGGGCTGAGGGACACCAGCTACAACTAGTCAATATTCCCTCTCCCTTGACGGGAGAGGGTAAGAGCTTGCCCTGAGCGAAGCCGAAGGGGTGAGGGTGAAAACCGGTTACGACCGGTTCTGGAGGTGGGAGGTGAGAAGTGGGAAGTCGGAGGGGAACAGTACTGCAGGCTTTCCAGCCTGCAGCGACAGGCTGGAAAGCCTATCGTACCGTCCCCCGGGCCAACCGCCGTGCCTGCAAGCAGGCAACTCTGGTTCGCCCCTACAACCGGTGCTGCTAAATCCGGAGCCGGTGGCCGAACTTCTTCCGCACCCTTTCCTTCAACCCATCGCTCACGGTAATGGCCCGGGGGAACTCGTCCTTCCATTCGAAGGGACGGCAGGCATCGATGATCGCCCTAGAGTTCTGAAACGCCTCGGCGGGGCGGCGGATGGTGGGGTCCTGGGGTGTGCTCCGGCAGCAGCGCAGAATATCGATGCTCTTGGCCGGGTCCGACCGGCTTCCCACCGCCCACATGACATCCTGGAGATTGGTCGGGTCGATGTCCTCATCAACCACGATCACATACCTCTTCAGGGCCGGGCCGATGCTGCTCTGATTGGCCAGCACCGCCGCCTGTTTGGCGTGGCCCGCATAGCGCTGCTTCAGCGATACGGTGATGATCTGCGCCCCCGCGGCGTCGCTGAGCCATACCCCCCTCACATCGGGAACACCCATCTGGTCGAGCTCATTGTGAAGCTGGGCGCTGGTGATGATCAGCGAAAAACAGCCATAGTCGTTGGGGTGCCCCGGCGGCGAGCCCAGGATCACCGGGTTGTTGCGGTAGTATACCCGGGAAACCTCGATGACCGGCATCTGTGGTTTCTCGGTGCTGACATAATAGCCGGTCCATTCCCCGAACGGCCCTTCAGGCCGGAACCGGTCCCTGGGGCACCATCCGGCAAGCACGATATCGGCATCCGCGGGAATGGGCAGACCGGTAATCTCTTCCTTGATCAGGCGCACCGGCTCGCCGGCAATGGCCCCCATGTAGCCGTATTCCATGCCCCGGGGCACGGATATCGCCGCCAGGCCGAAGACCAGGGGATGATGGCCCACCGAGACCGCCATCGGACAGTCTTTACCCCGGGCGTGGAAGTTCTCATAGTCCAGGCGCCCGTGCTTGCCGGGACTGACCTGGACGGAGACGGTGTTCCTGTCGATGACCATGTTCCGGTAGGCGCCCAGGTTGACCCGGCCGTTGTCCGGGTCGGCAGTGATCACCGCGCAGCCGGTGCCGAGGTATCGTCCGCCGTCTTCTTCATGCCACAGGGGTGAGGGGAACCGGTGAAGGTCCACCTGGTCGCCGGCCATGACATTCTCGGTGACGGCGCCGCTGGCGACATATTCCGGTTTGAGATCGCCCGCGGTACGGTCCCACTCTCTTAGCTTGTCCTTGACCACCTTCAGGAGGTCAAACTTGGAATGATGGGTGGGCAAATTCAGTGTAAGGGCGGTGCGCGCCGGGGTGGGGAAGGCGCCGGTGAGGACGCCGTAGCCCTTGGGATAGTCCTTCACCGGATCGAAAAGGACTGCCGGACACTCCTCATTTCGAACATTCTCCAGTGTGACCGCGCCGATTTCCAGGTCCCGGTCCGCCCCTTCGATAGTCACCAGTTGCCCCATTTGGCTCACCTGCGCCAGCCAGTCTTTCAGGTCAACTTTCATTGGTTCCCTCCAGGCTAAAGTGGCCTGATTGTTGCACAGATACAGGCC
>CAZFEA010000135.1:0-5614 GCA_964518085.1 uncultured Dehalococcoidia bacterium | reverse complement strand
GGTATCAGTTCCGACATCGCCGGATGGATGTGGATTCCACCGCCAATGTCGTTCACGTGCCCCCCCGAGGCCATGGCGTTAATGACCTCCTGGATGATTTCCGGGGCGTAAGGCCCTATCACATGGAAACCCAGTATCTTGCCGCTGTCCTTCTCCACCACCGCCTTGGCAAACCCGGTGGTTTCCATCATGGCCTCTCCCCGGGCGACATCCGAATACCGCATGGTCCCTACCAGTATTTCATGAAACTTCGCCGCCGCCAGGGCAGTGAGGCCGACCGAGGCGATCTGGGGATGGGAAAAGACGGCGTGCGGCGCAGTGTTCACATCGAATTTCATCTTCGCATTATGTAAACCATTCTGAGCAGCTACCATCGCCATCCGGTTGGCGCTGTGAGTAAACATGTGCTGCCCGTTAGCGTCGCCGATGGCATAGATGTCTTTCCGGTTGGTCTCCATGTATTCGTTCGCCCTGATGAAGCCCTTCTTGTCGGTCTCGATGCCGGTCCTGTCTATTGCGAGAAGGTCCGTATTCGGCTTTCGCCCGACGGCCACCAGCAGTTTCTCGGCGGCAAAGTTCTTCGTCACCCCCGATTCTTTGTCCCTGGCCGCCACCGAAATGCCTTTTCCGTTTTTCTTTACACTCAGCACCTCAGTATTAGTATGGATATTCATGCGCTTGCCCAGTTCCTTCCTGAGCAGCCCTGATATTTCCGGTTCTTCGTTCATGACCAGCCCGCCGGCCATCTCCAACATGGTTACCTTACTGCCCATGGCGGCGAAAAAATGGCCGTATTCCACTGCGATGTAGCCGCCTCCCATTATGACCAGGCTTCCCGGGGCATCTTCGAGCTGCAACAACGACTCGTTGGTCAAATAATCCACCTGGTCCAGACCCTGAAGCGGCGGCACGATGGGACGGGTGCCGCTGGCAATGAAGATATGCCTGGCGGTGATTTTCTCGCCGTTGACCTCGATGGTCTTTTCGTTTACGAACCGTCCTTCGCCCTCGTAAAAACGGGGGTTTTTCGAGCTGAGCAGCGATTGCCTTATTTCGTCCCTCTCCCCAGCGGTCATCTCTCGCATCCTCCGCATAATGGCGGCGAAATCGATCTTTTGTATCGCGGCAGCGATGCCCAGCTTCGCTGATTCCTGGATTTCCACTATCCGGTCTGCCGGATATATCAGCATCTTTGAAGGGATGCAACCGGTATTCAGACATGTCCCGCCAGCGGGACCCTTGTCCACCAGGGCAACCTTCAGGCCATGTTCCACCGCCTCCTGAACGATGAGGGCGCCGCTGCCCGAGCCGATCACGATAGCATCGTAGGTCTTCATGCTGTGCCTCCTTTTTTCCATTACCTCCGCCCATCTCACCATTACCATTATTTCAGCTTCAATCGCTCAGGGGTATAGGTAATTATACCTAAACCGCCCCCGGTATCACAGGCGGCCCCGCCTGTGTGACATCGTTTTCATTCGTGCATCCTCAGCGCAGCTCATAGGTGTCTTTCGAGAAAAAATAGGTACTGAGCCGTAGTGTAGCCTCACCGGGAATGAGCTAAGATGTACCTAACGTCGGAACATTCACCGTGGGATCCGGATATGCCTGAGTCCGTAGCCGCGCCGTTTCCGGGCCGGGGCCGGGACAATGGAAAAGATAAGAATCTTCGGTTTTGCCGGCAGCCTCCGCAAGGGATCGTACAATAAGGCCATATTATGCGCTGCCGCCGGCCTGCTGCCCGAAGATGCTACCCTGGAGACCTTCGACCTGGAAAGCATACCTCTTTTCAACCAGGACCTGGAATACTCGCCGCCCCAGGCCATCAAGGACTTCAAAAGCAAAATACGGGCGGCGGATGCCATCCTGATTGCCACTCCCGAATACAACTACTCCATCCCCGGGGTGCTCAAGAACGCCATTGACCAGGGTTCCAGGCCGTATGGCGACAATGCCTTCGATGGCAAACCTGTGGCCTTCATGAGCGCCTCTATCGGAATCCTCGGCGGCGCCCGGGCGCAGTACCACCTCCGTCAGTCCTGCGTTTTTCTGAACATGTACCCGGTCAATGCCCCGGAGTGCTTTGTCGCCATGGCGCAAAACAAGATCGACGAGTCCGGCAACTTGAACGACGCCAAGACCAAAGAGGTCATTACCGAGTTGCTCAGGGCGCTGGTGGCCTGGACGAAGCGGCTGAAGGCCGCGCACCCGTAGGGGCGAGCCACGGGCAACGGCGGATGCGGCGCCGGGGCGGCTCGCCCGCCCTTGCTACGATTGCCCGCAATGATTGCTAAGACTCCGAACGCCGACGCGCCCCGGACTGGTTAATCCCTGTGCACGCCGGTTTCGCTCCATGTTGGCGGCGGGCGAGCCGCCGAGACCCGCCAAGGCGGGTCTCTCTGGTTCGCCCCTACACAAGGCGGTCAGGTCTTTACCCGGAACAGCCACATCGATTCTCCATAGCGGGTGAAACCGGCCTGGGCAAACGCCATTTGCAGCGGGACCGCCTCCGGCGCCCAGGCGGTAACCTCCGGGGGAGCAAAAGCGGCGGCCTCGGCCCGCAAGCCCTGGAGCAAGTCCGGCAAGGCGTGGGGCAAGGCATCGACAAAGCTGACGATGAATTCCTTGTTGTAGTAGGGGGGAGCGGTGATCGCCAGGGCGGCGATGCCCTGGTCCCCTTCCAGTATCCTCAGCATCCCCTGCCTTAGCCTCTCCTCGATCACCCTGAGGGTCAGTTCCTGAAACCTCCAGCCGGAATTGCACAAACCGCCCATGGCCGCCAGCACAGCCGAATTTTTCAGAAAAGCAAACAGCCGTCCGGCATCCCGCGGCGCCGGCCGCGATAGGACCGGTCCCCTTTCTACCGCCCCGGCCTGGAACGCTGACAGTACGGCGATCCGGGCGATACCAAGGGTGGCAGCCATGCGGTGTACAGGGACATTCGTCGAGGCAGTGGCAAAACGGACAACAGCCGCACCGAGTTTCTTTGCTTCCCCCAGGCAGCGCCGGAGCATGGCCGTGGCGATGCCCCGCCGGCGGTAAGCGGGGTCAACCCGCATTCCCTCCAGCCAGCCTTCACCGAGCGCCACCAGCACCAGATGAGCCACAGCCACGGGTTGACGGCTGATGGTGGCCACCAGCAGTTTCCCGTCGCGCTCCCGCAGCCAGGAGTCCCAGACAAACTGAAGGTAATCTCCCCACTCGAAGGTGTGCTCGCTGAAACGGAGCACCGCTTCTCGATCAGCCGCCCTGGCAGGGCGGATGCTTAGCCCGTCTGGCGCGTTCATTGACTTGTCATTTCTTCCCCATGGAAGCCATTACCTCGGAGGCGGGTTTCAGCAGCCGGGAACGCAGCAGAATATGGTCTTCGGAATCCAGGAATACCTTTTCGTTGGGGGCGGGAATAAATAGGGGGTCGATCCCCTCGGTGGAGACGTCGAGCCGGGTGCTGGGGTTGCCGAACCCTTTCACAAAAGCCGTCTGACCCTCTTTGGTCAAAAGCCAGTTGATGAAAAGCTGCGTGGCTTTGGGGTGAGCCGGCTCGACCGGTACCGAAAGACCACCCGCGCCAGGGGAAACGAAAACACCTTCTTTGACCATGACAAAAGACAGCGGCGCCCCCAGTTCCAGGAAATTGGCCACGATCTCGGCGTTGGCCGCCAGCCCTACCGGGTTCTTGCCCCGGGCCACCCATTCCACCTGAAGCCGGTTGTCCCGGGTGATCGCCGGTTCCTGCTTCAAAATGCCCCTCAGGAAGTCCAGGGCCTCAAGCTCGTTCCAGATATCCCTGGCCAGGTGTCCCAGCATGCCGCTGCCGGCGCCGGTCACCGAGGGGTCATTGAACACTATCTTTCCCTTCCATTTGGGGTCGAGCAGATCTTTATAGGTAGTGACCTCTCCGGGTTTGACCAGGTCGGTGTTGACTAGGATGTAGCGATAAGGGGTGGCGATCAGCCCGAAGGCCGTCCGGTCTTTGTCCAGATAGGGCAGGCGTCCACCCCGCCAGGCGTTGTCCTGGAGGACCTCCGGCAACACAAGCAACGGGGCGATAGTACCCAGGAAGCCCTCCGGTTTTACCGTGCCGACGAGTGTCGGCCCCCCGGCGCCAAAAACATCGACAATCTTCAGCCTGGCCGATTTCTCTGTCTGGAGTTTGGCCAGCAATTCGGCGCCGCGACTGAAGGCGAGCATGTCCACCCTGATGCCGTATTTGTTGTAGAAGGCGTCGCTGATCTCCTGCCGGGTCTGCGGTCTCCATACCGCGTAGATCATCACCGTGCCTTCCTTTTTGGCCTCGGCGACCAGTCTGTCCCATTCACTATCGGCAGGTTTCTGCGGGGCAGCGGCCCCGGTCGGTGTCGACGGCGTAGCGACGGGACCCACCGGGCTACAGGAAACCGCGAGGGCCGCCAAAACCATCATAATGAACAGACTTCTCATTGTCACTCCTTCATTGACAGTAGTCAGAATACAGAAGACGGTAGCCAGTTGGGGACGGGCCTCTATCTCTATCTCTATCTCTATCTCCCTTTTCCCTTTCGCCTTTTCCCTTTTCCCTAACTCCTCTCCTACCTCCTACACCCCCATTATCTTCCCGGCCTCCGTGGCGGTGGCAATCTCCCGGCCCAGCTCGCGGGCGATGGCGGCAACCTTCTTCACCACCTGGGCGCAGGACGAAATCTTCTCATCCCTGTGGGGATAGAGCCAGACGGTATCCTCGGTCCCGACGCGAACGGTATCGACCCCCTGGGTTATGGCAGTAGTAATCAACGGGAGCCAGTTGCGCCCCCCGACGATCAGGCCGGTGACGCTGTCTTTCGGTATCTGGTTGAGAAAAGTGAGCAAATAGAAGACTCCCCACGGTCTGGCCGTCGGGCTGGAATAGTCGTGCCCGTGGAAGCCCATGCACAGATTGTTCAAATAGGGCTTTTTCAGCACGCCGGGGTTGATCAGCCAGTCCTGGACATGATGGATGCTCTCATAGTTATGTATCTGGAATTCCGGTTGTATGTCGTAGGACTGGAGATACTTGACCACCTCGGTGAGGATCGTCTTGTTCACCGGAGTGGGCCGGTTGTAGGGAGGCAAAACGGCGGTATGGATATAGCGCCGCCCGGAGCGCTTTCCCCGCTCCATCAATCCGTCCACGATGGGACGGATGGCCTCCACTCCATGCTTGCCCATGTCGGCGCGGACGTTAGACGAGAAAAGTATGTCCGGGCATTTTTCCAGCACCCTGTCTTCCAGTTCCTGGATGACCGCCGGGTCACGGGAAGGAGTCCCGTCGGCCTTTCGCGCATGCACATGCCACACCGAGGCCCCCTCGGCGTAAGAGTCGATCACCGAACTGACGATTTCATCCGCGGTAATGGGCTGATTGGGATTGTGCTCCTTCTGGAGAAATCCTCCGGTGGGGGCGACGCTGATTATCAACTTGGCCCCCAGCGCCGGGTCCGCCGGCTCCAGATGCACGCTTACCTCGCGGTCGGTTAATCCCTCGGAACCTGGTGTAGTCATTTTGCCTCCGACTGCTCTGAAAATACCGCCGTCTCCCCCTTTTAAAAAGGGGGACTAAGGGGGATTTAAGAAACAGGCAAAATCCCCCTGTATCCCC
>CAZFEA010000134.1:0-8635 GCA_964518085.1 uncultured Dehalococcoidia bacterium | reverse complement strand
AAGCCCACGGTATCGGTGCTCAACACTTCTCCGGCGGCACAGGCCTCCGTGCCTGTGTGGCTCGTGCAACGTGCCGCTGCGGGTGGCACAGGCCTCCGTGCCTGTGAGACGTCCGCCTGGTCAGACTGAGGCACGCGGTCCGCTCGGGCGGATGCCGCTACATCATCACCAAGCCTCAATCGACGTGTTGTGGGATCGAGTGTGGAAAAAAGCTTGTTCTCGGCGGCAACCCGCGCATCGCTGAGCCTGTTAAATAGCGTGCTTTTCCCGGCATTGGTATACCCAACCAGGGCCACCACCTTGATGCCGCTTCTTTTCCGGCTGGCCCGATAAAGCGCCCGGTGCCTCCGGACCTCTTCAATCTTTTCGTGTAAGCGCTTGATATGCTGCCTGATCAGGCGCCGATCGGTTTCCAACTGGGACTCGCCGGGGCCGCGAGTGCCGATGCCTCCACCCAGCCGCTCCAGGTGGCTCCACTGTCCCGCCAGCCTGGGCAGAAGATACTGGTGCTGCGCCAGCTCCACCTGCAGCTTTCCCTCGCGCGTTTGCGCCCTTCGGGCAAAGATGTCCAGTATCAGCGCCGTCCGGTCAATGACCTTCACCTTTAGCGAATCCTCCAGGTTACGCTGCTGGACAGCCGAAAGTTCGTCGTCAAAGATCACCACATCGCTCCGCTTCTCCCCATTGAGGGCTTTCAGTTCCTCCACCTTTCCCTTTCCCAGGTACCACTGGACCGAAGGCTCGGACAGCTTCTGGGTCATCTCCCCCACCACCTCGGCGCCCGCGGTGCGGGCCAGTTGCTTCAACTCGGCCAGGGAGCTTGCCAAAGACCACCCATCGGCGCCCGGCTTTTTGACCTCCACGCCGACCACAACCGCCCTCTCAATTTCCGGTCTGGTCGAAACTGTGTTTCTGGTGATGTTTCTCTTTATGTCAAATATTTAGCTTCAGACTATTGCTATTATGTCATGTCAAGTAATGGTTATGTCAAATGGGCCAGTCCTGCGTCACCGCAGGGTGATCCGCCCCACCCATGGCACGCGCAGCGTGCCGCTACGGGCGAGCGAGCCGTCACCCCTACGCCTTTGTTCGGTTGGCATAGGCCAGCAGGCGTTTCACTCCTTCGGCGAAGCGGTCGTCCGCCAGGGTCAGCGAAAACCGGATGTAGCCCTCACCCGCCTTGCCATAGCCATTGCCCGGGGTTACCACCACCCCGGCGTCATCCAGCAGCCGCGCCGTGTAATCAGCCGAGGTGTACCCGGCGGGAACCCTGGCCCAGACATAGAGGCTGGCCCTCGGCGTCTGGGCGGTCAGCCCCATCTTTCGAATTGCCGCCAGCAGACTATCCCTTCGTCTCTGGTAAACAGCATTGTGATGGTCGATGCAGTCCTGCGGTCCCTTGAGGGCGGCGAGGGCAGCCAGTTGAATGGCCTGGGGTATGCCGGAATCAAGGTTGGATTTGACCCTCATCAAGGCGTTGACCGCCTTATCGTTACCCACCACCATGCCGATGCGCCAGCCAGTCATGTTGTAGCTCTTGGAAAAGGAATGGAACTCTACACCCACGTCCCTGGCCCCTCGGGCTTGCAAGAAGCTCACCGGCCGGTAACCGTCAAAAGCCACCTCGCTATACGGCCCGTCATGGCAAACGCAGATGTTGTGCTTCCGGGCAAAAAATACCACCCGCTCGAAAAAGTCCAGTTCGGCCACGGCCCCGGTGGGGTTGTTGGGATAGTTTATCCACAGGACCTTGGCCTTGTGCAGCACGTTATGCGGGATGCTCTCCAGGTCGGGCAAAAAGTCGTTTTCTTCTTTTAAAGGCAAATGGTAGGACTCGCCTCCGGCGAACAGCGTGCCTATGGCATAGACGGGATAGGCCGGGTCGGGCACCAGGGCGACATCGCCGGGATCGATGAAACAGAGGGCCATGTGCCCGATGCCCTCCTTGGAACCGATTAGCGGGAGTACTTCTTTGTCAGGATCGAGACTAACATCAAAACGGCTGGCATACCATTCGGCGATGGCCTTGCGCAGGGCAGGCAGGCCTTCGGTCTCGGGGTAACGGTGGTTGGCCGGATCCCTGGAGGCCTCGGAAAGTCCCTTCAGTATGTGCTCCGGGGTCGGAATATCCGGGTCGCCGATGCCGAAGCTGATCACATCCTCTCCCTTTGCCTTCTTCTCAGCTATCTTTTTGGATATCTGGACGAAAAGGTACGGAGGCAGCTTCTCTATGCGCTTGGAAAATTCCACGGGTCTAGTTCCTTTCTATCCATTCGCCCTTGAACACAAAGTTGGCCGGTCCCTTGAGGAACACCTCGTCCTTTCCATTCCACTCTATCTCAAGAGAGCCACCGGGCAATTCGATTTCGACAGTAGTGTCGGTGAAACCATGAAGAATGGAAGCCACGGCCACGGCGCAGGCCCCGGTACCGCAGGAAAGGGTGGCCCCGGCGCCTCTTTCCCAGACCCTGGCCCTGACCTTCTTCTGGCTGACAACATTGGCCACTTCGAAGTTAGTCCGTTTCGGGAACATCTCATGGGTCTCGATCCTGGGGCCGATTTCGCTGAGGCCAAAGGCATCAACTTTCTCCTTGAGAAAGCAAATGGCATGCGGATTTCCCATGGACACGAGAGAGAGAGGGAACTTCCTCCTTCCCAGGGTCAGGGGAAAGTCCAGCACGGGAGGAGAATACCGTTCTCCTGACTTGAGGTCTTTGATCGCCACGGGAATCCGGGCCGGCGAGAAGATCGGCTTCCCCATGTCTACTCTTACCCCGGTTATCCGGTCACCATCATAGGTGGCCCGGACTTTCTTTATCCCGGCCTTAGTCTCGATTGACAGGCTATCCCGGCGGTTGCCCGCCGGAGCACTGGTCAGTACGTATTTGGCGAAACACCGGATGCCGTTGCCGCACATCTCGGCTTCGGACCCATCCGGATTGAACATTCGCATTTTGGCCTCAGCGGTTTTCGAGGGCATGGCCACCAGGATACCGTCGGCGCCGATTCCGTGATGCCGGTCACACAGGGTAACCGCAAGCCTGGCCCACGGCAACTCCTCCCCCTGTGACTCGACGATTACAAAATCGTTGCCGGTACCTTCCATCTTGGTAAAAAGCATGTTCGGTCTCCAGCTATCTATAAGAATGCAATGATAGATTTTACCATATCAGGGGAACTTCCAACTCCTCCCCCTTTTGCGAAAGGGTCCTGCTCCCATCATTCGTGTCTATTCACCATGTTCGTAGCCACGAAATCAACCAGCGCCGGCAGCCAGGTGTCTGGCTCCCCCGACACATCGGACCAGCGAATGCGCTTATCACCAGGTCGAAACCAGGCATACTGACGCCGGGCGAAATTATGGGTGGCATACTTGATCCTGGCAACGGCCGAACTCAAATCCGTTCTGCCCTTCAAGAACTCACTGATCTCCCGGTAGCCGATTCCCGACATCGAAGGTAAGTCCGGGGAGTAACCCCTGTCCAGGAGGAACCTGGTTTCCTCCACCAGGCCGGACTCTATCATCCCATCGACGCGCCGGTCAATACGCCGGTACAGCTCTCGCCGTGGCATGGTCAGTCCAACTATGACCGGCTGGAAACCCGGCGCCTGCTTGCCCTTCAGCTTGGACGCCGGACTCCCGGTAACATAGTACACTTCCAGCGCCCGGATGATGCGCCTGACATTGGTGGGTCCGATGGCCCGCGCGCTTTCGGGGTCCACTTGCGAAAGCTCCTCAAAGAGCGCCCCGGCAGGCCCGGCCCTGGCCCTTTCTTCCAGACTTGCCCGGACCCGTTTTTCGGCCGGCGCCAGTGGTATCTGCCAGCCTTCGAGCACCGCCCATACATATAACCCGGTACCTCCGGCCAATACCGGCAATCTACCCCGGAGGCGAATATCATCGATCGCCTTCAAGGCAAGTTCCTGGAACAGAGCCAGGCTGAAGTCCTGGTCAGGATTTATTATGTCAATAAGATGGTGTCTGACAGCCCTTTGTTGCCCGGCGGTAGGTTTGGCGGTGCCGATATCCATGAAGCGGTAGACCTGGCGGCTGTCGGCATTAACAATCTCTCCATCGAATTTCTGCGCCAGGTGGATGGCGGTCTCAGTTTTGCCGGTGGCAGTGGGGCCTACTATGGCAACGACTTGATTCAAGATTTAAGATTCAAGATTCAAGATCAGGGCAAAAGCAAAAAACAAAAGCCATTCGTGTTAATTCGTTTTATTCGTGTTCATTCGTGGTCCCCCGTCCCTTCCTAAATCCCCCTTAGTCCCCCTTTTCCAAAGGGGGAGAGTGTCAAATCCCCCTTAGTCCCCCTTTTCCAAAGGGGGAGAGCTTTGCTTCGCCTTTTGCGTCTGCTCCAGGATGGACACGAATTCGTCCGCCTTCAGACTGGCGCCGCCAACCAGGGCGCCATCGATCTCCGCCCGGTTGATGAACTCGCCGATGTTAGCTGCGGTCACACTTCCGCCGTATTGTATTCTTACATTTTCCGCCGCTGCCGGCCCAAAAACGCCGGCCACCGTTCTCCGGATCAGCCCGATCATCCGGCCGGCATCATCTCCCGTGGCCGCTCTGCCGGTGCCGATGGCCCAAACCGGTTCATAAGCGATCACCAGGGCGCCGCCATCGGTCGCCTTCATCCCGGCCAGTCCCTGCCGCACCTGACCGGAGACCAGCTCCTCAGCCTTGCCCCTTTCCCGTACCTCCAGTGTTTCACCTACGCACATTATGGGGTTCAGCCCCGCCTTGAGGGCGGCCTGGACCTTCTTGTTAACGATTTCATCTGTCTCTCCGAAATAGGCGCGCCTCTCCGAATGGCCGATAATGACATACTGGCAAAGCTCTTTCAGCATCGATGGGGAGATTTCTCCGGTGAAAGCGCCTTTCTCCTGGAAATAGACATCCTGGGCGCCGAGCTTGACGCTGGAATCCTTGACCAGTTCTTTTAGCGGGAACAAAGAAATAAACGGAGGGCAAACAACCTTTTCCACTCCTTTGATATTCTCCATGCCCGGTAGCATTTCCCGGACAAGCCGCACTCCTTCGCCTGCCGTGCAATTCATTTTCCAGTTGCCGGCGATAATAGGTATCCGCATTCTGATTACGCTCCGAATTTGTTCAGTTTCAAGGCGTGGGCCATCGCCAGGGGCATGGTGGCCAGGGCGGGAAAGGTACCCAGGTGACCCCGGCGGCAGTTATCTTCGCTGAATTTCCCGGCGCCTTCCGGCCGGCACCATTTCGAGGCGATAAGAAAAGGCACCGGATGCCAGCTATGGGATTTCAACACCGCGGGGCTGGAATGGTCTCCGGTAATAATGATGACCGCCGGATTGAGCCTGATGACGCGCAAAAGCAGGGCATCCACCTGCTCAATGACCTTTACCTTTCGCAGAAAATCGCCATCCTCTCCCGCGGAGTCCGTGCCCTTGACATGAATGTAGAAGAAATCGAAACTGGCGTAATTGGCCTCGAGCGCCGACATTTCATCGTCCAGGGTGGGCCCGGTCTGGACTACGGTCATGCCGGCAAGCTTGGCCAGGCCGCGGTACATGGGATAGGCGGCGATAGCCGCCGCGCGGAGGTTAAAGACATCGTCAAAAGATGGTATGACCGGCTTTGATGAGAACCCCCGCAGCAGCACCATGTTGGCTGTCTCGCGGCTCTTCAGTGTCTGCCCGGCCAGAGTAATGAATTGGCTAACTAACTGTGCGCTGGCGGCCGCCCCGGGATCGGTGACCGTTACCGGCAGCGCCGCCAGCCCCTCCCTCTGGGGATCGGTATCAGCTATCTCGGCACGCAACCCGGTACCCCTCATTATCAGCGCGAAGCGGTGCTCCTTTACCGGCAGGACAAAGAGGCGGACGCCGCTAAGCTCTATTCTTGCCAGCTCGGCGCAGAGTTCGGCCGACTCCTCAGTAGAGATGCGGCCGGCCCTGCGGTCGACAAGGATTCCATTATCATCGACGGTACAGAAGTTTCCCCTTGCCGCAACATCGCCCTCCTGGATGTCGAAATCAATACCCAGCGCCTCGAGGACGCCTCTACCAACATCGTATTTCAGCGGGTCGTAGCCAAAAAGCGACAGGTGCGAAGGGGCGCTGCCGGGCGTGATCCCAGGCGCCACCGGCTCCGACAGCCCGCAATTACCCCCGGCAGCCAGGCGGTCCATGTTCGGTGTGCTCGCTGAGGCCAGTTCGGTCTTGCCGGTAACCGGCGAAGGAAGGCCTCCCAACCCGTCGAGGACCAGGAGGACAATCTTGGACGGCGTCCGGACGGATAATTCTTTAAGTTGCTCCAGTGTCAGCATATTACTTGTCCAGGAGCGGCGCCACCGCCGGAAGTACCTTTCCTTCCAGGAAGGCCAGCGAAGCGCCGCCGCCCATAGAAACATGAGTTAGCCGTTTATCAACTCCCATGTCTTCCACCACCTCTGCCGTCGACCCACCGCCAACGATAGTTATTGCCTCCAGGCTGCTGAGCAGTTTCCCTATGGCCCTGGTGCCGGCCGAGAACTGCTGAATTTCATATACACCCATGGGACCGTTCCAGATCACCGTCTTGGCCTTCTTGAGGGCATTGGAGAAGTTTTCTATCGTCTTCGGACCGATATCGGCGATGAACCACCCTGGAGGAACGTCGGACAGCGATACCACCCTGGTTTTGGCGCCGGCTGCGATCTTCTCGGCCGCCACCACGTCTGAGGGCAGCACCAGTTTGACGTTGTTCTTCTTTGCCCTGTCCATTATGTCCTTTGCCACTTCCAGCTTGTCGTTCTCTACGATTGACCCACCCACGTCGCTCCCTCTGGCTTTCAGAAAGGTGGAAGAAATCCCCCCTCCAATAAGAAGAATATCGACCTTGCCGGTCACATTATCCAGGATGCCAATTTTGTCGCTCACTTTGGCTCCGCCAAGAACCATGGCGAACGGCCTTATCGGCTGGTCAAGGGCCTTACCCATGGTTGCCAGCTCTTTTTCCAGCAAAAGACCAGCGACCGACGGCAGATAGGCAGTAACCCCCACCATCGAGGCATGGGCGCGGTGGGAAGTGCTGACGGCATCATTTACATATACCTCACCCAGAGAAGCCAGCGCCATAGCGAATCCGGCCTCGTTCTTTTCCTCCTGTGGGTGGAATCTCAGGTTTTCCAGCAGAAGTACCTCACCTTCCTTCAATGCCTTCACCACAGCCTCAACTTCGGGACCGGTACAATCGGCGACAAAACCAACCGGCCGCTGCATGATGTCTGACAGTCGCCTGGCTATCGGCGCCAGGCTCAGTTCTTTTTGATACCCCCTGGGCTGCCCGAGATGCGAGCAAAGTATGACTCTTGCCTTACGTTCGATGAGATAGTTAATTGTCGGCGCCGTAGCCCTGATACGCGAATCGTTGGAAATGGCCCCGGTGTTGATATCCAGAGGTACGTTAAAATCAACCCTTACCAGAACACGCTTTCCGGTGACATCGATGTCCTTGACGGTTTTCTTGTTCACAAGTGACCTCCAGATAAGCTATGTCCGTAGCGGCGCGGTTTCCACGCCTGGGCCGCCGCGAGGGAACCTCGCCGCTACGCCGCCCCGCGGCTCCTGGTCTCGGCGAGCAAGCGGTCTTTGATCTTCCGGGCTTCGGCCGCGGCCTCAGGGACATAATCGTAGACATTCACGCCCTTTTGATCGGCCTCGCCAATCTTAGGATTATAATCCAGAAAGCCCACTACCTTGAACCCGGGCAGGTTCTCCCGGATGAAATTTCTTTCATCCTCGTTCCTGGTCTTGGAACCTACCACAAATATCCTTGTCACCCTGATGTCTTTGGCCAGCTTGCCGATCACCCTGGCCGTCTGAAGGCTTCGCTGACCCGGCTCCACCACAACAACAAAGGCGTCGACCCCCGAAGCAGTGCCACGCCCAACATGCTCGAAACCGGCATCCATGTCCATGACCACAACCTCGGACCGCCGCAACACGAGGTGCGTGGTGAGACTCTTAAGCAGGGTGCTTTCAGGACAAATGCATCCGCCGCCGCCTTTAACCACTGTGCCCATATAGAGCAGTTTTATGCCGTCGACAAGGATTGCCAGCCTGTCTGGTATGTCCTCTACCCTCGGGTTCAGTTTGAAGTATGACCCGCTGGCCCCCGGTTTCGCGCCGGTACGCTCTTCGATAAGCTCAGCCATCCTGGAAATAGGCACCATCTGCTCGATAACTTCGGGCCTGACCCCCAGCGCCATGGCCAGATTCGGATCAGGGTTGGCATCTATTGCCAGTACAATAAAGCCATCCTCGGCAAAAGCCCTGGCAAGAAGACTGGACAGCGTGGTCTTGCCCACACCACCCTTTCCGGTTACGGCTATTTTCATCAGATACCTATTTTACCAGAAGCTCTATCGTTAAGTAATAGGTGTTTAAACGGAATTTCCCTCAGCCTCGACAGAGAGGGTCAGAGCTTGCCCTGAGCAAAGCCGAAGGGATGAGGGTGATCCCCCTCAACTTAATCCTCTCCCACAAGGGGGAGAGGAGACCGCTCAGGATTTCTGAGAAATCATCCATGCCCCCCCTTGCCAGGGGCGCCATGATAGGATGAAAATGGCCTATCATCACGAGGAGGCCCAGTCTACCTCCCCCTTTCGCA
>CAZFEA010000133.1:1358-8675 GCA_964518085.1 uncultured Dehalococcoidia bacterium | reverse complement strand
AAGAGGTGCTGGGCGGCAGCATCGGGCTGCAGGCCTACGAAGAGGCGCGGAGCCAGCTCGCCAAAGTGGCCGCGGATATATTCAAGGATTTGTTGAAGTAGCGTGGCACGGGCAAAAACGGGCATCAGCCTGCTGCTGGCATCGGTATGGCTGGTGATCTATTTGCTGCCCGGCGCCCCTGTCCGGCCGCCCGGTGAATCGTACCAGACCGTCTCCTTGAACCGCTGGAACGGTTCGCAGCCCCGCGGCCCGGCGCGTGTTCTTTGCCTTTACAGGGGCTGCCTCTGCAACAGAAACTGCACCCAGCCATCGTGCGCTGATTATTACGAAGTTGAATCCGGACTATACCCAGTGGTCCAGCAAACAACTCCGGGGGCAGTTACTCTGGTTTCACTCTTGACTTCGCCGACAGAAAAGCCTCCTCACTATCCTCCCAGGTCGTAGTCCCTCTCGTCTTTCGGATGCTAAACGGCAACCGGATGACAAATTGACCAATTTCTTTTCTTGGTTCTTACTACGATTTCTTGGGAGGACACCATGAGTATAGTCAGTATAGTCAGATTGTTTGCTGTCGTTTTGATAGCGGCGCTCACGGCCCTGGCGCTGCTGACCGTGGCTTGCCAGGTGCAGCAGGCGCCGCCACCCACACTGCCGCCGACAGCCAAACCGACAACGCCGGTGCCCCGGACCGCTACGCCGCCGCCCACGGCAAGACCCCAAACGGCCAAGCCGGCGACTCCCCGGCCAACCACTCCCATTGCCACTCCAAAGCCGCCGTCCCCGGAACCGACCACCCCGGCGCCAAAGCCGGCGACGCCATCGCCAACAGCAACGCCGGCCGCTCCCAGGCCGTCTCCAACGGCGATATCCCAGATGCCGATGACGCCCGATCCGGCCATGATGGCCCAGGGCAAGGCTATTTATGATAAGAGTTGCGCCATGTGCCATGGAGCCAACGGAGAGGGCACAGCCATGGGGCCTAAGGTGGCCGGACACGCCGCAAGTCCCACCAGGACCCAGGTGAGAAGCCCGATGGGCAAAATGCCGGCTTTTTCGAAGGCCCAGCTTGGGGACGCCGACCTGGATAAAGTGGCCAACTTCCTGGCCGGGCTGGCTCCGGGCGGCGCCCGCGTGGTGGATTGGGAAAAGGCCTCGACCGAGAACATTCACCACTGGATGGCTCTGCTGGCGATCAAGTTCAACGACGTCCCCGATGTCCAGCATCACCTCCGGGATGCCATAACCTTCATCAAAGACCCCAAAAAACTGGCCGAGGTGAACAAGGCGCTGGACCTCCTGGGTAAGGGTAATGCCCACGATGCCGAGCATGAGATCGAGGAACTGGCCGGGACGGAATCTCCATCCGGCATAACCCGGCAGCGCTTACATCTCGTCGTGGCCTTGCGGGCTATCGAGGCGAAAAACGCCAAAGAGGCAAATCACCACCTGGAGCACTTCAAAACTAAGGCCACGGCCAAAGAAATGCCCGTAGTGACCAAGGCCCTGGAGCTGGTCGCTAAGAACGACTTCCATGAAGCCGAGCACGAGGTAGAGGAATTGCTAAAGGGTTGATGCCCGGTGTGACCCGGTAGCCGCGAGCCGGTGACTCGCTCTCAAATTGACCGCGGCTGACACCTGGCTCAGACACTTTTTTTGTACAAGCCGGCAGGTCTCGCCCTTGATGTAATTGTGCCATTATTCGTATAACCGGCAATGCAAGGGCGAGCCGCCGGCTCGCGGCTACGGCGGTTCTGAGGAAGCCCTCCGGCGCCGCGCCAGGCGGGCGAGCCGCACCCCACCACAGCCACACGTAGACCCATGGCTCGCCCCTACTTCAGCAGCGGCCCGAATATTTCTTTCGATACCTCCATGATCCTTTCCCTCATAAGCACCGACTGCTCGGTATCGAAGAAGACCTTTTCGCCGGGATCGACAAAGAAGATGGGATTTACCCCCTCGGTGGCGGCGTCGGTCCGGGCGCTGGGATTGCCGAATCCTTTGACGAAGGTACTCTGCCCCTCCCTGGTGAGAATCCAGTTGATGAACAGCTTTGTCGCGTTGGGATGAGGGGACCGGCTCAGTTTGGCCAGGGAACCCGATCCGGGGCCTACCTTTACCCCTTCTTTGAACTTGATGGTCATCACCGGGGCGCCCTCCTTGATGAAGTTGGAGGTGTCCTCGATGCGGGTGGCGATGCCGACGGGATATTTGCCCCGCGCCACCCATTCCACCTGCATGCGGGCGTCGCGGGTGATGGCCGGTTCCTGCTTGATTATGTCCCGCATCCATTGCTTTGTCCGCTCCAGGTCCCAGATATCGGCCACCAGGTGGGTCATCAGGGCGTTGCCGGTGCCGGTTATGGTGGGATCGCGCAGCGCCAGCTTGCCTTTCCATTTGGGGTCGAGCAAATCAAGATAGGATGTGATTTCACCTTCCTTCACCATGTCGGTGTTGCGCAGGGCGTAGCGCTGGGCCGAGGCAATCATGGCGAAGGCCAGCTTGTCGCTGTCCAGGAAGGGCAACTTGCCGCCGCGCCATTTGGAGCCATCCTTCGCTTCGGGGACAAAGAGCAGCGGTTCGAAGGACTCCAGCACCCCCTCCGGTTTCATGACCACTATCAGGGTGGTATCGCCGGCAATGAGCAGGTCGGCGGTGAATATGCCCGCCCGGCGCTCGGTGAACAGCCTTTTGGCCAGCTCCTCGCCCCTGCCGGTGACGAACTCGAGCTTGATGCCGAATTTTTCCCTGACGGCACGGGTCAGGTCCGACCGCGACTCGCTGCCGAGGGTGGTGAAGACCAGCAGTTCGCCTTCTTTCCTGGCGGCGGCGAAGGTGTCATCCCATTCCTTTTGCCAGCCCTGGATGGCGACTGCGGCGGGGCCTTTGGTCTGGGCCGGCGCCGGTGGGGTGACGGCCGCCGGGGACGTGCAGGCGGTGGCCACCAGGACGATAACCAGCAGGCTCAGATACCAGTGCTTTAGCATTAAGTACCTCCTCGATATTAGCTGTCTATATTGTTCTACGACTTGCCGGTGGCGATCTTATATAAGTTCGACACGTTCATGTCGTTCACTTCTTTGACGGTGAAGCGGACTCCCGTCTCCACTGCATAGGGGTCGGGGTTGGGCGTTTTCTCCTTGGCCGCCTCCAGGGTCAGGCCCTTGTCCACCACCTCGGCCACGGCCTCCACCCATGCGGCGACGATCCTTCCCTGTTCCCTCAGGTATTGCTTGTCACAGACGTTGTCGCCATGCCCGGGAACGATCATGTCCACCTCAAGGCCGGCCAGCAGGTCCAGGGAGCGCTGCCACTTCTCTGTTTCGGCTTCCTGGAGAAACGACTTGACCTTGTAGAACACCCCGTCGCCGGCGAAGACCACCCTTTCCCGGGGCACATAGACGGCTATTCCTCCGGCGGCGTGGCCGGGAAGGGGAAGCAACTCGATGACCTGGTCTCCGAGGAACAGGCTCATTCTTTCGGAGAAGGTGATTTCCGGCATCCTGGGCGGGTACTGGTCGATCAGGGCCACGCCTGCCGGGTCCATGCGCTGTACCATAGCCCTGGTGGCCGCGGGGTCTTTGGCACGCATTTTCCGGGCCGTCTTTTCGTGGGCGATAACCAGTCCGGGCACTATGGGGACGCCGGTGATATGATCGGGATGGTGCTCGGTGCAGACCAGGTATTTCACCGGCCCCAGTTTTTCCAGCTCACGCCTCCAGGCCAGGGCCTCGGTCGGTTTATGGGGGGTATCCACCACCACATTGCCCTCACTTGTCTTGATGACTCCCACATTGGCCCCGGCAACGTCGAGCTCGATGAACACATTGTCGGTAATTCTTCTCATTGCTTTTCCTTTCCGCATTCCTGGTAATACCAATCAGCTATCTGTGCGCCGGTGGCGAACCAGACCCCCTGGTGGCCGGTGATGTAGGCCAGGGCCTCATCCAGGCAGCCAATGCGAGTGGGGAGACCGATGACAAAGGGATGAAGCGAGACTGAAAGGATGCGGGGTTGGCCGGCGCCTTCGCGGTACATGACATCGAAGGCATCCTTGATCGCCTTACAATACTGCTCGGGGCTGGAATGAAGGGTGTTGAACGCTTGCAGGTCGCTGGTGCCGCTCGAAGCCGGTATGGATACCAGACTCCCCCTTTTTACCTTCATCGGGTAAGGCTGGTCGTCGTTGTACCAGTCGGACAGGTATCTTATACCCTCTTCTGCCAGGATGTCGGGGGTGTTGAAGGTCTCAGCCATCAGGGGACTTCTCCAGCCGCGGGGCTGCTGTCCGGTAGCCTTCTCCACGGCATCCAGGCTCTTGCGGATGACCTGTCTTTCCTCGGTCTCGGTCAGGCCGGAGAGGGGCCGGGAATTGTTAATGCCGTGGCCCATGAATTCCCAGCCGCGCTTCCGCGCCTCCTCAACGATAAGGGGATAGCGCTCGCAGGCCTCGGCATTGATCGCCGCGGTGGCCCTGATCTGATGTTTGTCAAGGACTTCCATTATTCGCCAGATGCCAACCCGGGGCCCGTAGTCCAGGGGTGAGTAGGTCCGGACGTCGGGGACCGTTTTCGGTCCCGGACCCGGGCCGTGGCCCGGGGCGCCGATGTCAAAATGCTCCACGTTGACCACTACCCAGAACGCCAGGCGCGCGCCGCCGGGCAGTTTCAGCGGCGGGCGTTTTACGATGGCCGAGTATTCAAATCGAGTGTTTTCCAAGTGTTCTTCCCCCCACCACCCTATTGCCTGTCGCCTATCGCCTGTTGCCTGACCAGCTCCATCCCCAATATTTTCCTGGCCTGCGCCGGCGTGGCCACCTCACGGCCGATCAGGTGGGCGAAATCGACGATCTTTTTCACCGTGTCCACATTATCCGGGATGACATCATCCCGGTGGGGGTACATATAGTAGCAGTCTTCAATGCCTACCCTTACCAGGTCCACGCCGGCGAGTATGGCGGTCAGGGTAATAGGCAGCCAGTTTCTGCCTCCGGTCTCCACCGCGGTAATGCAGTTGGGGACGCGGGCCCTGGTCTGCATCAGGCCCGAGATAAGTTCGATGGGCATCCAGGGGTCGATATCCATGGGCCAGCCAAAGGGATGTCCCATATCGTGGGCGATAATGAACGGCTCCTTCTTCATCACTCCTGAGTCGATCAACACCTTCTTCATCTCCCTCACATTGAAGACGCTGCGCACCTTGTTGATCGGCTTGATGCCGTTCTTTTCCATCATAGTCACACCTTCCTGTACCGATTCGTCATACCTCGGGGGATAGGACTTGGCCGGCGGCCACATGACCAGGGCGCCCTGGCAATATTTGTTGCCTTTGCCCATCTCCAGGAGCTCTTTCATCTTCTTCAAGTAGTCCAGGGAACCGTCGGCGGTGTACATCCAGGTATGCTCCATGGTAACCGCGTCAACCTGTGCGAAGACCAGGTCATAGCACCTGGCCTTCAGTTCCGATTCCCTGGCGGTCATTACCGCGGTTATGCCCGTTTCGGGGTCCCTGGGATGATGATGGAGGGCGGCCGCGCCGGCCTTGATGGCCTCGATATCGGCCTTTGCCTGCTCCTCGATGGTGATGGGCACCGCGCCGAACCTCACGCCTTCGGCCTGGTAGCCGGGAGGCCTGGTGGGATAGATGTCCGGCGGCCCCCAGTGTTTTGGTTGCCAGCCGGGGCAGGCGCTTTCGATTATCAGCGGCCTTGCCAGGGTGTCGATGCGCGGCTCGATCTCGATAGGAAGCATCTTGAAGGCTTTCTCGATAGCTGCGATCTGCGCTTTGGTCAACGGTGCCATGTTGCCGCCCTTTCTTACTGATGTTCTTATTGTGGCTCTCTAATCCCGTTATCCGTGCCTATTCGTGTCCATTCGTGGTTCCATTTTTTCTAAATTGTTGCCCTGTAACCAGACCATTGCTATTTGAGTTGTGTAGCCAGGGTTTGCCTGGCCACTTCAACCATCTTTTCGGTCGCGGCCAGCATCTCTTCGTTTTCCACATGAACGGTCTCGCCCGGGATCCTGAGGAAGGCCGGGTCTATGCCGCTGGCGGGCACATCCAGCCTGGCGCTGGGACTGCCCAGCGTCCTGGTATAGCTGCTCTGGCCTTCTTTGGTCAACAGCCAGTTAACCAGGATGATGGCCGCGTTGGGATGAGCCGGCTGTTTCATGAGGGCGATGCCGCCAGGCGAAGAGGTCATCAGCGACCCTTCGACCATGCGGGAATAGGATATCGGCGCGCCCATGGCCTTGAAGTTGGAATACATGCCGGTGCTGACCCCCAGGAGCATGGCATGTTTACCTTTGGACACCCACTCCATGGCCAGGCGCGGGTCCTTTATGATCACCGGCTCCTGCCTGGCCAGTTGCGTTAAGTATGCCCTCAGCTTGTCAGGATCATAGCCATGTATCGCTCCGATCAGCTTGAGCCAGTTCCGTCCGGGCCCCGGAAGGACCGGATTGTCCATCACGATCCTGCCTTTCCATTCCGGCTTCAATATATCGTTGTAGGATTTTATCTGTCCCTCTTTGACCAGGTCGGTGTTGAGGACAATATGACTGAAGTGGTTGGCCAGGAAACCGATGACGGTGCGGTCCTTGTTCATGTATGGTATTTGGCCCAGGGACCACATTTTGCCGTCGACCACCTCCGGGAGCATCAGTACCGGGTCAAAAGGCTGGAGGAAGCCGTCGCCGTGGAGAGTGGTTATCAGGCTGTCGTGCCCGCTCTGAAACACGTCCGCCAGGAACAGACCGGCGCGGCGCTCGGCGGCCACCTTCACCGTGAGGTCGGCGGAGATGCCGGTGACGAATTCCAGCCTGATGCCGAAGCGGTTGCCGAAGTCCCGGGCCATCTCCTCCCTGACCGAAGGGGCGCCCGAGGTATACATGGTCACCACGCCCTCGGTCCTGGCGGCGTCGAGGGTCTGTTCCCATCTTTGCTCCCAGTTTTGCTTGGCGGCGGCGCCGGTGGGTGCGGGCGACCTCTGTGGAGCGACCGTCCCCGAAAGCGGCCTATCCGCCCCGCAGCCCGCCGAGATTAGCAAGAAAACAGCGAGAACAAGAAACCACTTATACATGGAAACTCTTCCACCCTTTTTCAAAATTAACCACGAATGAACACGAATAGACACGAATAATACCTTCCAACTTACCAGCACAAACAGAGTAAATAATCATACCTATTCCCCAGAAAATGGCCGGTACCACAGGCGGCCCTGCCTGTGCGACAACGTTTTCATTCCTCCGTTGTGATCGCGGCTCATGGTTGTTTTCTCTAAACCACAGAGGGCGCTGAGAGGCACAGAGAGAAAGCCAA
>CAZFEA010000133.1:0-1348 GCA_964518085.1 uncultured Dehalococcoidia bacterium | reverse complement strand
GTGCCCCCGGTTAAGCTATTCGTGTCCATTCGTGTTTATTCGTGGTTTCACGTCGTCTTTTTGCGATTTGAGTTTTCTCTTTCATTTCATCAGGCGGGCAAAGTCCTCGCCGGTAATGTTCCGTTACTTCAGCAGCTCTTTGAACATCTCTCTGGCTACGTCACGCATCTCGATCTGCAGGTCAATATACTCTTCGGTCTTCACAATCGTGTCTTTGGGTGGTATCACTGCCGCCTCGAAGCCGTCGTTGTTTACATCCAGTCTAAGGGAAGGATAGCCGTGCGCCGGCGCCCATAACTGGGACCCTTCCCTGCTCAACAGCCAGTTCACGTACAGTTTGGCCGCACTGGGGTGAGCCGCCTTATCGAACATGAACACATTTCCGGAGCCGGCGGAGATGTAGCCCACCTCTCCCAGGCCGGCGTTGGCCACAGGGGCCCCGGCCTGTCTGAACTCGGCCAGCACCGCGTTGCTCTGCCCGATGCCCACGGGATATTTGCCGCGGGCCACCCACTCCAACTGGAGCCGGTTGTCCCGGGTCAATGCCAGCTCCTGCCTGATCAGGTCTCTCATAAACTGTAGTCCCTTTTCCCGACCGTAAAGTGTGTTCACCACGTGGGTGAACCAGTTGTTGCTGGCCCCGGCCATGCTGGGATCGACCAGGGCGATCTTCCCTTTCCATTTCGGGTTCAACAGGTCGGTATTCCTGGCGATTTCCTCCGGTCTCACCATGTCGGTATTGACCACGATAGATGGTATCACCATGGACACGAAGGCCATGGCATGCCGGTCCCGGTCAATAAACGGGAGCTGGTTCCCGGTCCATTGCTTGCCGTCAACCACCTCCGGAAGGAACAGGAAGGGCTCCAGGGGAAGGGTTATCTTGCTGGCTTTTATGTCCTGGAAGGTGGTGGTGCCAACGTGGCCGACGTCTATGGCATCAATCCCCGCTTTTCTTTCCGCCAGCACCTTGGCCACCACCTCGGGTCCGCGGCCGTCGATGTATTCCAGGTTGATTCCGTATTTGGCGCGAAAAGCCTGGGACATCACCCGTTTGGTAGCGCCCAGCGAGGTCCCCACGATGAGCACCGAGCCCTCCTTCTGGGCCGCGGTCACCAGTTTGTCCCACTCGGTCTGGACCACCGCTGGCAGGGTCTGGCCGGCTTTTGGCCCGGCCACCGGCGGTTGTGTCTGGGGCTGGCAGCCCAGGACCGCCAGGAACACGAGCGCGAAACTCATACAGGTTATTCTTTTCATCTTTTCCTTTCCGTCCCCTCTTCCTTGACCGAGAGGGGAAGCCACCGCCCCGGCACGGGCACCGTGCCGCTACGCCTCGCCCTGTTGCCTA
>CAZFEA010000132.1:1037-8736 GCA_964518085.1 uncultured Dehalococcoidia bacterium | reverse complement strand
ATTCCATCATTATGCCGTCATTGAATCCGAGCAGTATGGGATACTTGCCCTGCGCTACCCAGTCGATCTGCAGCCGCTGGTCTCTGACAATAACCAGCTCCTGCCTGCCGAGTTCGCGCAAGTAGTCGAGGCTCATGACTCCCTCAGCCAGGGCGTGAAAGAAGGTATTGGCCGCGCCGGGCAGGGTGGGATCATTGAATATCATCTTTCCCTTCCACCTGGTGTCAAGCAAGTCACGGTACGAGCTGATCTGTTCCGCCTTCACCTGGTTGCTGTTCAGGGCGATGGGTCTTTTCGGTATGGCCTGGGTGGCAAACAGAAAACGGTTGGAATCAACAAAGGGAAGCTGTCCCCGGTACCATACCGCGGGATTCACCACTTCCGGCATCATCATGGCCCGGTCCAGGGGCTCCAGGGCACCCTCCGGTCCGAGGTAAAATCCCCCGGCGCTGACGCCGTCCAGAAGGACGTCGGTGGAGTAGATCCCCCTGCTCCTCTCGGCTCGCAGCTTAGGCACGTACTCGGCGGACCTGATAGACATCATTTCCATGTCAACACCGTATCTGTCAGAAAAGGCTTTGCGAATGGCCTCCTTGATGTGGGGAGCTAACGGACCCATCAAAATCACGCGGCCTTCCCTTTTTGCTGCTTCGACAGTCCTGTCCCAGTCCGAAAGCTTCGCCTGTGCCCCGGCGCCGCCGGCGCGTTCATTGCCGGCAGTCTCCCCCGGGGTGACCCCCGCCGGCCCGGGTGAGCATGCCGCTGCAAAAAGAAACACCGTCAGTACCGCCAGTGCGGCAACCTCTGGAAGATTACGCCTGTGCATGTTACTCTCCTTAGTTAGACGTGCCGACAAGGTAACATTTTTCGGCAATCGCGTCAAGAACACAGCTCCGCCACTCGGCCATCACTGCGGGTCCCCTGTCGCCCGTGACCTGGTATCCGCCGCTTCATACGCGTATTAAAGCTGGTGTAGGGCCAGCCAAGGGATCGCAGCTACGGGACCCGCCACGGCCCGCCGTGGCGCTACGGGCACGGGCACCGTGCTGCTACGCCCCACCTGTTGCCTGCAGGGCAGACTCGCAATGACCAGCCAGTTCTGGTAAAATTTAAGTATAAATTAAATCTGAGAACAAGATGCTTGACAAGCTGGTTTTTGTAGAAAAAAGATATATCGAGCTGGAGCAAATGATGGCCCAGCCAGAGGTCTCGACGGACCGGGCGCGCCTGCAGGCGCTGGCCAGGGAACGCGCCTCCCTGGAAGACCTCGTTGCCCTGTACCGCCAGTACAAGGCGACGGCCCAGGACCTGGGCCGGACCGAGGCCATGCTCAACGATGGACTCGATGCCGAGATGACTGCCCTGGTCAAGGAAGAAATCAAGACCCTCCAGGACAAGAAGGAGCGGCTCCTGGAACGAATCAAGTTCGCCCTCCTTCCCAAAGACCCCAATGACGAAAAGAGCGTCATCGTTGAAATCCGGGCGGGGGCCGGCGGCAACGAAGCCGGCATATTTGCCGCCGATCTGTACCGGATGTACTCCAGGTACGCCGCGATCAAGGGTTGGGGCACTGAGGTTATTGACCGCAGTCCCGGCGACCTGGGCGGCTTCAAGGAAATCATCTTCGAAGTCAAAGGCAAAGGGGCTTTCAGCCGGCTCAAGTATGAGCGCGGCGTGCACCGGGTGCAGCGGGTCCCGGTGACCGAGGCTTCAGGCCGCATCCATACTTCTACCGCCACGGTGGCAGTCCTTCCCGAAGCGGAGGAAGTGGAAGTGGAGATAGACCCGGACGACGTCAGGATGGACTACTTCCACAGCAGCGGCGCCGGCGGACAGAATGTCAATAAGGTAGAGACCGCCATCCGCCTTACCCATATGCCCACCGGCATTGTAGTCGTTTGCCAGGACGAGAGGTCGCAGCTCAAGAACCGGCTGAAGGCCTGGGCTGTCTTGCGCGCCAGGATCAAGGATATCCAGGAGCGCCAGAAAGAAGCGGAACTGGCCAAAGAGAGACGTTCCCAGCTCGGGACGGGAGACCGTTCGGAAAAAATAAGGACATATAACTTCCTCCAGGACCGTCTCACCGACCACCGCATCGGGCTCAGCCTGCACAACCTGGAGACTATCATGGCGGGCCAGATCGAACCTTTGATCGATGCCCTGGTCGTTGATGAACAGGCCAAACTGCTTGAAGACCAGCTCCGTGAACCGGCAGCAAGCGCTTCGTGAGGCGGCGGCTTCCCTTCAAAAGCATGATGTCGCCGATGCCCGGGCCGAGGCTGAAGTCCTCCTGGCCCACTCCCTGGGCATAAACCGTTCGCAGCTTTACGCCACCCTTTCGGACCCCATGCCCGAAGCGGTCCTCCATGAGTACCGCGGGCTCCTGGCCAGGCGCGCCGCCGGGGAGCCTTCAGCCTATGTCACGCAGCGGAGGGAGTTCTTCGGCCTTGAGTTTTACGTTGATCCCCGGGTACTGATACCGCGCCCTGAAACCGAACTGCTGGTGGAGAAAGTCCTGGACCTTGGGCGGACGAGATATGCCGGACGTCCCCTCAGGGTGGCGGACATCGGCACCGGAAGTGGCGCCATAGCCATCGCTATTGCCGTCAATTTGCCGGATGCCGAAATATATGCCGCCGATGCCAGCCCTGAAGCGCTGGAAGTGGCGGCAATAAATTGCACGAAACACGGGGTAGCCGGCCGGGTGCATCTCCTCCAGGGCGACCTTCTTTCGCCGCTGCCGGGCCGGGTTGATCTGCTTGTGGCCAATCTGCCTTACATCAGGGACGGGGATTATGCCTCGCTCCCTCGGCACGTGCGCGAACACGAACCCGCTTCGGCGCTTCTGGCCGGAAGGCAAGGCCTGGATTTCATATTCAAGTTACTGGAGCAGGCGGCTGCCAAGATCAGTCCCGACGGGACAATCCTTCTCGAAATAGGGGCCGGTCAAGCCCGCGCGGTTGCCGCCAGGGCCCGGGCCCTGTTTCCCGGCGCCAAAATAGAAATTCTTAAAGACCTCGCCTCGCTGGACCGGGTGATCGTTCTGTCATTGCGAGTCCTCCAGAGGCGGACGAAGCAATCCCGTGGGGGATAATTCAACTCCGTAGCGGCACGCTGCGCGTGCCCCGTAGCGGCACGGCGGGCCGTGGCGGATCCCGTAGCCGCGAGCCGCTGGCTCGCTCTACAACCCCATTCGCTTCGCTCAGGGCAGGCTCTGACCCTCTCCACGTCAAGAGAGAGAGGACGGCCCAGCCGTTCAGTACCAGCGTCGCCGGTCTTTCTCTTCCCCGGCCTGTTTTCTTACCGCTTCTTCGGCCGCGCGTAATGCATCCTCATCATCGACCGGGGAACTGTCAGCCAACATTTCTTCAATCATGCCCTCCGGAGGCTCGTCAACATAGAAGTCGCGGCCGCAGTCGGGACACCTGAAGGTCAGCGACCGGCGCCCCCGCCAGATTTTGACGTAGTTCGGTTGATCGGTACCGTGGCAAACTATCAACCTGGCGTTGGAACTCCGGCAATATGGACATGCAGGGGCCGGCGACCCGGCTGCCGGGATAACCTTCTTGCGTCGAAAAGGCCACATCAGCCTCATTGTACCTCATACGGTCCAAACGCGGTAGGTCGACCCTAGCCCTAGGTTTCCGCGAAACTCCATTGGGAATGTCTAAATCCCCCTTAATCCCCCTTTTTCAAAGGGGGAGACCGCGCACTTCCCCCTTTCGCGAAAGGGGGAGTCACATGCGAACCTTGATTGCTGTTGACAGCATATTGACACGGATGCTATGATATTCAGGTTATATTGCACTAATCCTATCATTTTAGTGATATTTAATTCTCCCGTTTGCCATATTTTGAGAACAACCGCCCACGAACTGCACTCACAACCCTTGAATCACAACGTCTGTTTCACAGGCGGGGATCCGCCAGAGGCGGATGGTACTGGTAGCCCATGGCCGAGAACGTTGCTCAACTGATCGGGGGCACGCCCCTGGTTGAAATACGGCGGCTGGTCCCTCCCGATTCGGCCCTGATAGTCGCCAAGCTTGAATCCCGCAACCCCGGGGGCAGCGTCAAGGACCGCATCGCCCTGGCCATGATCGAGGATGCCGAAGCCAGGGGCAAACTCGCTCCGGGAGCCACCATTGTTGAACCCACCAGCGGCAACACGGGCATCGCCCTGGCCATGATCGGCGCCGCCAGGGGGTACCGGGTTATCCTGACCATGCCCGAAAACTCCAGCCGGGAGCGTGTTTCCCTCCTGAGTCGCTACGGCGCTTCGGTAAGACTGACCCCTGCGGAGCAGGGCATGGCCGGCGCCGTGGCTGAAGCGGAATCGCTGGTATCAGGCAACCCGGGCTATTTCATGCCCCAGCAGTTCGATAACCCGGCCAATCCCGAAATCCACCGCCGCACCACCGCCCCGGAGATCCTCCAGGCCACCGGTGGCAAAATAGACGCTTTTGTAGCCGGCATCGGCACCGGAGGCACCATTACCGGCGTAGGAGAGGTGCTCAAAAAGGAAGTCCCCCGGGTGGTAATAGCTGGCGTCGAGCCGGCGCGCTCTCCCCTCATCAGCAAGGGACGGGCCGGGCTCCACGGCATCCAGGGCATCGGCGCCAATTTCATCCCCCGCGTCTTGAACCGCGACATACTGGATGAAATTATCACCGTCGAGGATGACGACGCCTATAGTATCCAGGGCCGTCTGGCCCAGGAAGAAGGCCTGCTGGTCGGCCCGTCCGCCGGGGCCAACGTTATCGCCGCCCTGAAGCTGGCGCGGCGGCTGGGAAAAGGGAAGACCGTGGTCACCATTCTTCCGGATACCGGCGAACGGTACCTGAGCATGGAGTTCGAGGAACTGCCCGTGGTCATGGTCCCGGTGGCCAGGCAACCGGTACGGGCCAGGTACCCCGAGACAACTTCGAAAGGGAAGCACCAGTGACTCAATCGCCTCCTGAAAGCAAAGCTTTTGGCGGCTTCACCGAGGAGCAACTTAAGCGGTATAGCCGCCACATCATCCTGAAGCAGGTGGGCGGCAAAGGGCAGCGCAAGCTGCTTACCTCCCGTGTCCTGATAATTGGCGCTGGCGGGCTGGGTTCGCCCGCGGCGCTTTACCTGGCGGCCGCCGGGGTAGGGACGCTGGGCATAGTTGATTTTGACTGCGTAGACCACAGCAACCTTCAACGCCAGATACTCCATTGCACCGCCAGCGTGGGCAGGCCCAAGGTTGCCTCGGCGGCGGACAGCATCAAGGCCCTTAACCCCGACGTAACCGTCGAGCAGCACCAGGTCCAGTTGACCTCGGCCAACGCGCGGGAGGTCATCAGTCGGTACGACATCATTCTCGACGGCAGCGACAACTTTCCTACCCGCTACCTGGTCAATGATGCCGCCTATCTCCTGGGTAAACCCCTGGTCCACGGGGGCATCCTCCTGTTCGAAGGCATGGCCACCGTATTTGTCCCCGGCAAAGGTTGCTACCGATGCCTTCATCCCGTGCCGCCGCCTCCCGGGGCTATTCCGTCATGCCAGGAGGCGGGAGTGCTTGGTGTTCTTCCCGGCATCATCGGCTCCATCCAGGCCAACGAAGCCATCAAGCTGATCCTGGATGTGGGCACGCCGCTGGTCGGCCGCTTGATATTCTTCGACGCCCTGGATATGAGCTTCAGGGAAGTCAATTTCCGGCGCAATCCTAAATGTCCTTTGTGCGGCGACGCTCCGACGATAACCGGGCTTATCGACTACGAGAACTTCTGCGGAATGCCACATAGAGAATCGTGATCCGTTCTTGAGTTATTGAGTTATTGGGTTATTGAGTTCCGCCACGCCAACCCAATAACTCAACAACTCAATAACTATTGAAGGAGCCTGATTATGGCCTCAGTCCAAGTACCATCCCTTTTGCGCAAAGCAGTGGGCGGGGAAAAGCAAATCCAGGTCGAGGGCGACACCGTGGCCAGGGCCCTGGAAAACCTGACCTCGAAGTTTC
This sequence comes from uncultured Dehalococcoidia bacterium, assembly GCA_964518085.1. GTDB lineage: Bacteria > Chloroflexota > Dehalococcoidia > JACQUA01 > JACQUA01 > JACQUA01. Next base: position 2,744 of record CAZFEA010000132.1, on the reverse strand, counting down.
CCACCCTGAAAGAGAGAATATTGACTCCCGAAGGGACAGTGCAGCCCTTCGTTGTGCTGTACGTCAACAATGAGGATATCCGTTTCCTCCAGGAATTGAACACGCCGGTCAAGGATGGCGACGTGATATCCATTCTTCCCGCCGTAGCTGGCGGGTCTCCCGCCATAGCCGGCGAACCAATCTACTGAGGCTAGGTACGGGCAGACCTGCGTATCTGCCCGCGGGCGAACACACCGGTTCGCCCCTACGCCACTAATACGCCATGATTTGTTGCCTTTGCACTAGAAAGAGCATTGATGTCAATCGAACCTGAGGCCTCCGAAGCAACACGGGTTATCCTCAAGAAGGAAGCCTCCAAGCTAAAACTGGACTTCAACGAACTGAAGTCCGGCGGCTTCATCAAACAGACCCAGAGGGACCTGTTTGTGGTGAGGCTTCGCTGCCCGGGCGGTTTTCTGACCCCGGAAAGACTGCGGAAGGCTGCCGATATCGCCGAAAAATACGGCTCCGGACAAATTCACCTTTCCATCCGTCAGTCCGTGGAGATCGTGGGAGTCCACCATAAGGACTTCAAAGCGGTAACTGAGGAACTGGCCAGCATCGGCTGGTCGGTGGCCTCCTGCGGCCCGCGTATCCGGGTGCCCAACACCTGCGGCGGCTGCTCCTACAACCCCAACGGCCTGGTGGACACCATAAGCCTGTGCAACGAGATCGACCGGCGCTATTTCGGCACACCCACGGGACACCATAAGTTCAAGATCAACATCTCCGGATGCGCCATCGACTGTCCGGATTCCCGCGATGCCGACCTTGGCCTCCAGGGGATAGTCCAGCCAGAGCTTGTTCCCGACCTGTGCAACGCCTGCACCCTGTGCGTCACAGCCTGCGAGGAAGAGGCCCTGATCATGGAGGGGGACTTCCCGGTCCGGGATACGGGCAAATGCAACTACTGCGGCGAATGTATCAAGGTCTGTCCTATGGACGCCATGGTCCGGGCGAAAACCGGCTGGCTGGTGCGTGTCGGCGGAAAACACGGCAAACACCCGATGTACGGCTACGAGGTGGCTAAATTCGTCACCGACGACCAGGCGTTAGAGTTGGTGCCAAAAGCGCTACAATGGTACAGCAAGCTGGCTGAAGGCCGCGAAAGAATCGGCGTCACCATCCACAAACACGGGCTCCAGAAATTCATCGACGAAGTCATCAAGCCCCAGGGCCTTGAAGTTATCGAAAGCCCCGACGAAAGGAGGAAATTCTACAGTGAAGGAAACTTCTACCGGTAATAACGATCTTCTCGACCTGAGGGGCGTCCTTTGCCCGATGAACTGGGTCAAGACTAAGCTTATCCTGGAAGAAAAAGAAGCAGGTGAAGTGCTGGAGGTCATCATCGACGAAGGCGAACCCATGCGCAATGTTCCCCGCAGCGCCAAACAGGAGGGCCACAAGATCGTCAGGGTCGAGGAACTTCGAGGCGAAGGCGCCTACAAGCTGACTATACGGCGCGGGGCAGAGTAAAATCCCGCAGGGGCGAACCTGCGTGTTCGCCCGTAGCCAGAGCGAAGCAATCCCGCAGGGGCGAACCTGCGTGTTCGCCCGCCGGCAGAACAAGCAGGTCTTCCCCTGCAAATGGTAGACCAGTGTTCCATCTTCCTGAGCAATTTGCCGACCAGATTGTCGCGCACGCCCGGGCCGAAGACCCCAATGAAT
>CAZFEA010000132.1:0-1027 GCA_964518085.1 uncultured Dehalococcoidia bacterium | reverse complement strand
ATCCGGCGTGGGGCGGAGTGAGCGGAGTTAATACCGTCATTGCGAGCGCAGCGAAGCAATCCCGCGACGGAGTTACCTCCACCGTAGCCGCATGCTTTCCGCGCCGTCTGTCATTGCGGCGAATTACAGACCAGTGTTCTATCTACCTTCGGAATTCGCCAATAGCATAATCGCCCATGCCAGGGCGGAAGACCCCAATGAATGCTGCGGCCTGCTGGCAGGTAAAGTGGGGCAGGTACTCAAACTTTATCGCACCACCAACACCGCGGCCCACCGTCCTACCCGTTACATGGTGGACCCCAGGGACCTCCTGGCCATTTTCAAAGAGCTGGACGACAATGACTGGGAGGTGCTTGCCATCTACCACTCCCATACCCACACAAGAGCCTACCCTTCGGCCACCGACCTGCAGCTTGCCCACTGGCAAGAGCCGGTCTACCTGATCGTTTCCCTGGAGGACAAGGATAACCCGGTGATCAGAGCCTTCAAGATAAAGGCCGGCCAGGTCAAAGAAGAACCGCTGCGTATCGGGTAGGGTGGGTTAAGCGCCGGGTGTGGCTGAAGATGGGACGGGGTGCGCGAACCCACCGTGGGTGTTGCCGGAAGATAACCGGTACCACGGGCGGCCCTGCCCGTGAGACATGGTCTTCTGCCGGTGACCGGTTCCATTTGAATTGGTACCGCGACGGCGCCGCTTACCGGTTTTCCTTTTTTGCATCTCCTTTCGCCGTTTTCCTCATTCCTATATAATTCAGTTAGTGAATATCAAACAACCGTCATCCATGCCCCCCCTTGAGCATGAGCAAGGAACGCAAAACAACCGCTCACAGTCAGGGCCGCCGGTGGTACCGGTAAGACAGGCTTTCCAGCCTGTCGGTTCAGCCCCACAGTCAGGGCCGCCTGTGGTACCGGTAAGACAGGCTTTCCAGCTTGTCGGTCCAGTCTCACAGGCGGGGCCGCCTGTGGTACCGATGCGATCGCCCGTCGTGGCCATCGACACCCTGGGTTGCAAGCTTAACCAGGCCGA
>CAZFEA010000131.1:0-8750 GCA_964518085.1 uncultured Dehalococcoidia bacterium | reverse complement strand
CACATTGCGGTGGCGCTGACCGGCGCTTACTGGTCCTATATCCTGGTCAATACCGATCTGGTCAAAGAGACCGACCTCAAGGCCTATGCCGACCTGGTTGACCCCAGGTGGAAGGGCAAGCTGTCCATGTACCGTCCCGCGGGCAGCGGCGCCGGCGTCAACTGGGTAATGTTTATCCGCGAGATGGCCATGGGCGCCGAGGCCTCGGACAGGTTCTTTGCCCAGCTTGCCGCCCAGGAACCGGTCATCAGCAGCGATACCCGGCAACTGACCGAATGGGCCGCCCGGGGGAAATACCCGATTGCCATTGCGCCCTCTTCCATTGACGTGGTTGCTGAATTCCAGAAAGCCGGCGCTCCGATTGCCTGGAGGCGCATGGCTGAGGGAGGCTTCATTCATCCCGCGGGAAGCCTGGTTGCCCTGCTGAAAGATGCCCCCCATCCCAAAGCCGCCCTGGTAATTTTTAACTGGCTACTCACTGAAGAGGGGCAGGCGTTCTTCAGCGAGGCCTACAGCCAGCCGCCGGTTCGGCTGGGGGTTACTGTCAAAGGCATCGACCCGTTCACCATCCCCAAGCCCGGCGAGAGGGTCTTTGTCTGGAATGAAGAATTTGGCCGTAAGACCAACCAGGAAGGGTCAAAAGTCGGCCAGAAGTTCTTTGGGTCTTTGATGAAATAAACCATGAACTATGCTCACCATGCATGGTTTGAGAATGATGTTCCACCGGCGGGGACGCCCGTGGTACCGGCATCGATGTTCCACCGGCGGGGACGCCCGTGGTATCGCCAATCTTTTTGTGGAATAAAGGAGGAACACAGTGGACTTACGAGCAATAGCAGACCGGGCCCATACCGCGATTGTGGTCATCGACGTACAAAACGATTTTTGTCATCCCGAAGGCGGCCAGGCCCGCATGGGCATGGATGTTACCGCCGGGCAAAAGATGGTCAATACATTGCTCGAATTCCTGGACCGCTCGCGGCAGGTTAAGGTACCGACGGTGTTTGTGCGCAATACCCAGAATGCCTGGACCAGGTCGCCGGCGCAACTGGCGAAACGGGCCAACCGCCCGCTCATCTGTGAAGAGGGCAGTTGGGGCGCCGAGTTCTACCGGGTGGCTCCCGCCGAAGGCGACTATGTGGTCACCAAGCACCGCTACAGCGCCTTTGTGGGCACCGACCTCGATCTGGTCCTCCGGTGCCGCGGGATAAAGACCCTGGCGCTGTGCGGCGTGACCACCAACACCTGCGTCGAGTCTACGGCCAGGGATGGTTTCATGCTGGAGTACAACATAATCATGTTGAGCGACTGCGTGGCCACCCATCGTCCCGAGGAGCACAAAGCCGCCCTGGACAACATCCGTGACCGTTTCGGCTATGTGCTCACCTCGGGAGACATCCTCGAGCTATGGAAATCGTAACCGCTTCCCGATCCCCTTTCCCTTGATGGCCCTTGACCGGAGAGGGTTGGGGGCGAGGATGAAACGAGCGGCAAGTATTAGCTGTGCCGCCGATTTCACAGATAATCTCCTTTCAGATAGGCATCCAGAAGGGCCGGTGTGCCATAAACTATCTTCACGCGTTACAGCGACGTATCTTCGAGCCTTTCGAGCCACGGGTGTGGCTCATGACCGTCGTCAGCGTCTTCAACGCCGCCGGTTTCTCGGTTAGTCTCCCCTTTCTTTCCCTTTACCTGTACCAGGAGCGCGGCCTGCCGATGACCGTGGTCGGCGCCATTGTTTTCATCAGTGGTATCTGCTCGGCGGTCACCCAGATGTTCGGTGGCGTGCTGGCAGACCGGTTGGGGCGGCGCCCCATGATAGCCGGCACCCTTGCCGTCAAGACCGTCACCTATTCGATTTTGGCCGGGTTGATTGCCGTCGCGGCGCCGGTCCTGACTATCGTGGTTGTTTACACCCTGATGCGCTCGCTGCTGGTCATGGCCCGGCCGGCCATGACCTCGACGGTGGTGGATGTCACACCCAAAGAGAGACTTACCGAGAGTTTCGGGCTGCTGCGCATCGGGCAAAATGTCGGCTGGGCGGCCGGTCCGGCCGCGGGCGGCCTGCTGGCGGGCATCTTCTCATTTTCGCTGCTTTTCGGGGTGGCGGCAGGCGTCAGCGCAGTTACCCTGCTGGTAGTCTTCTTGTTCTTCAAGGAGAGCAAAACGGCAGTAGTGGAGAAACATGATATCCGGACAATACTGTGCGCCGGGGAGGACCGCCGTTTCTTTGTTTTCACGGCGTTGAGCCTGCTGGTTTTTGTCTTGATGGGGCAGATGGTAACAACCCTTTCCGTTTTTACCGTAGACCGGGCCGGATTCACCACTGCCCAGTTTGGCATGCTGCTCACGCTGAATGGCGCCATTGTTGTTTTTACCCAGTACCCGGTGGCAAGATGGGCGCGAAATGTCTCCAAGCCGTTGTTGTTGAGCATTGGATCGGTCCTGTACGGCATTGGCTATCTGACGATGGGTTGGGTCGGCGCCTTCGCCCTGGCAATGGCGGGGATGGCTGTAGTAACCCTCGGAGAGATGGTCTTCATGCCCACAACCCTGGCCGTGGTGGGGGAGCTTGCTCCGCCCAACTGGAGGGGCCACTACCTGGGATATTATGGGTTAGGTGAGACGATCGGCCTTTCCATGGGGCCGATGTTAGGCGGGCTTTTACTGGACGCTTTCCCTGGCGAAGCTATCGCCGTCTGGGGGACGGTATCGTTGCTGGGATTTATCGCGGCGGTGGGATTCCAGTTCTGGGCGAAAAGCTACCGTGCCGAAAATCAACAATCAAAATAAGTTTTGGATTTTGATTCTTATTCCGTTTGCTCGTCCAGCTTAAGGCTGCGGAGAAACTGCCTGAAATCGGCGCCCCACTCGGGGTGTCGCACCGCCAGCAGCACACTGGCTTCGATCCATCCGAGGGGAGTGCCGGCGTCAAACCGTTTTCCCTCAAACTGGCAGGCATAAATAGGCTGGTGCTTTAGCAGCAGCCTCAGTCCGTCGGTAAGCTGGATTTCTTTACCCTGTCCCGGCTGTGTTCGTGCCAGGATATCGAATATCTGCGGCGTCAGGAGGTACCTGCCGACTATCCCCAGGTCCGATGGCGCCTCCTCCGGCGTGGGTTTTTCTACCAGGTCGGTAACTTCAAATAAACCGGGCCTTATCTCATTTCCCTTGATTATCCCGTACTTTTGGACATCTTCGGGCCTCACTTTTTGCACTGCGATCACGCTGGAGCGGTAACGTTCGTAGACCTGTAACATTTGCTTGATGACGGGAGTAGCGGAATCGATGACGTCATCTGGCAACAAGACCGCTGCCGGTTCATTGGCCACCATGTCCCTGGTTATGTACACGGCATGACCCAGCCCCCGCTGCTCTTTCTGCCTGATATAACATATATCTGCCAGGTTCGATATTCGCCGGATTTCCTTCAGTAGCTTGCCCTCTTTTTTTCTTTCCAAAAGGGCTTCCAGCTCCGGGGAGCGGTCGAAATAGTCTTCGATGGCGTGCTTTCCCTGGGCGGTCACCACTATTATCTGTTCGATACCCGAGTCGATGGCCTCTTCCACGGCGTACTGGATGAGCGGACGGTCGAAAAGTGGCAGCATCTCCTTGGGCTGGGACTTGGTGATGGGCAGGAACCTGGTGCCCCATCCGGCGGCGGTGATAATAGCTTTTCTCACTTTCATACGGCTATTATAAAACATTTCAAACCCGAAGTGCTGTATGCTAAAATGCTAATACCAAGGCATCAATTGACGCTATGCAGGGGCAGGTCTTGCCCCTGCCCTTTGTGGGCGACCACAAGGGTCGCCCTGCCTTCGCTCAATAAGGATATCTATCCTTGACATATTTCATCTGTCCGATGAGGACCGAAGATATTCCCCAGGTCATGGAGATTGAAAGGGAGGCTTTTCCAGACCAGTGGCCTCCACCATCGTATCGAGGCGAGCTTAAGAACCGCCTGGCCCGGTACTTCATTCTCATTGAAGGCGATGCCCCGCCCAGGGAAAGGCTGGCCGCCCCGGCCGCCCCCGGCGAAAACGGCAAACCCCATTTTGACTGGCATAAAGCTATTTGGCGGTTTCTAAAAAACCTGTTCTCCAGGACGTCCGGCAATGGCGTAACCGGCCAGAGCCGGCCCACCATCATCGGCGCCGCGGGGTTCTGGCTGATGGTGGACGAATCTCATATTACTACCATAGCAGTGAGGAGCAGTCACCGGGGTCGTGGTCTGGGTGAACTGCTCCTGGTCCATGCCATAGAACTGTCTGCCGAGCTAAAAGCCCAGGTGGTAACCCTCGAGGTACGCGTATCAAATTCAATAGCTCAGAAGCTGTACCAGAAGTACGGGTTCGCCAGGGTTGGTGTCCGCAAGGGATATTACACCGACAACGGTGAAGATGCCTTCATTATGACCACCGAAAAGGTCACCTCTGCCGATTTTCAAAAGAGATTGCAGTCACTGAAGAAGGAATTATCGAAAAAGCTGGACCAGGAAATCTCCCCGGCGCCCGAATGCGAGGTCTAAGGAGAAAAACATGTCAGAAGACAGAGTCAAGAGCGCCCTGGAAAGGGCTATGGAACGGGCCGAAAGCCTTGGCAAGATCAGCGCCGATGAGCTGAAACGGCTTGAATCCGCGCCACTGGGGAATGCCATGGCTGCCCGCTACCTTAAGGAAGAAGGTTTTGACCTGGATGCCGAACTGGCCAAGACTAAAGGGACGGGAAACCGGAAGTGGGTGCTCGAAGGCGCCCAGGAAACCCTGCTGGCTAACATTACCCTGCCTTACGACCCGGCCGGCAAGAACATTTCGCGAAAGGCCCTCGAGGGGCTGGCCATAATCAAGGACAACAAGAAGGCTGTCAAAGCAGTGGCCGCCAGGATCGATACCCTTTTTACTTATTATGAGCAGGCCAGGGGCCAGTTGATGGGAAATCTCAGAAAGCAGGTCGAGGCCAGAATGGCGGAACTACAGAAGTCCATGAAATACCAGATCGCGGGCGCAGCCAAGGCGGAAATGGAGACGCAGCAGCAAATCCAGGAGGAGGTCCGGGCGGCTGTCAGCCAGCTTGATTCCCAGTACCGGCCGACCCTGGAAGAACACAAGAAAGAACTGCGGCGACTGACGTAGTGGCTGCAGGGGCCAGCCAGGGTGTGGGCTGCCATCGCCCCTGCGGTGATGGCAAGAGAAGAGCTGCGTGTCATTGACATCCGGTATGGAGCGTGTGATAATACCGCAGCTTTTATGGGAGTGGTATCGTGATAATTGATAGCTTCACACACATGGCGCATAAAGCCTATCTGGAAGAACTGAGAGGGGGCGGACGGGCGATGTCCACCACCAGCGCCGATGACATCTACAAGCTGGCCGCGGCACTACCCCAGGCAACCGACCCTCGAAGGCGCGTTGAATTCCTGGATGAATACGGCATTGACCGGCAGGTGGTGACCCTTTATCACTCCCTGGACTGCAATGTAATTACCAGAGACCCGGCATACAAACTCACCCTGGCGAAATTGATTAACGATACTATGGCCATGATCGTTGACGAGTCCCGGGGACGCCTGGTGGCCACCGGCGGTGTGCCGCTGGATGTGCTGGAAGCGGGTGGGCTGAAAGAGATGGACCGGGCGGTGAAAAGCCTGGGTCTGAAGGCCATGGCCCTTCCTTCCCACGTTCATGGTAAGCCGCTGGACTTGCCGGAATACCGGCCCTTCTGGTCCCGGGCTGCTGAAATGGGGGTGCCGGTATACATTCATCCCGCCAACCCGGTCGAGGTTGGGCGCGCCTATGAAGGAGACTACCGTCTTACCCACGTCTACGGCTGGCCGTACGAAACCACGCTGAGCCTGACCCGTCTGGTCATCAGCGGGATCATGGAGGCATATCCGGGTCTGAAGGTGGTCAGCCATCACCTGGGTGGAGGCATGATACCTTTCTTGTGGGGCAGGGTAGAGGAATCATACCTTGGCGAGGCCCAGCGCCACTTCCGCGAACACGCTTTGCCGAAACCGGCATACGAGTATTTCCGCCGTTTTTATTACGATACCGCCGTGGGAAATAACGGCGCCGCCATAAAATACGCCTGCCAGCTTTTCGGTGCGGGACAGGTGGTCCTGGCGACGGATTTCCCCCATGGACTGAATGGAGGTGCAGACCGGCTGAGAGACTATCCGAAGATAATCAAGGCACTGGATATTCCCGAGGAGGACAGGCAAAGCATTCTGGGCGGCAACGCCCGCAAGATGCTCAACCTGTAGCAAAAGAATTGAAAAATTGGAAGATTGGAAGATTGTAAAATTGCCCGACCCAATCTTTCAATTTTGCAATTTTACAATCTTTCAATCCGTTGGAGGCAAATGGAGATGAACACTCTAAAAATTGGATTGGTACTGGCTGCCATCGTGTTGTTCTCGGCCTGCGCCGGAAGCGCCCCCGCCGTTCCCCCCCCGGACGGCGGAAACTAAACCGGCCGCGGCCCCCGCGGGGCCGGTCAAGGCCGAATGGGAATCAAAGTGGGACAGGGCCCTCGCCGGGGCCAGAGCGGAAGGCAAAGTCATGCTGTATTCCCAGACATCGGGCACGTTGCGGGCAGACATGGTAAAGGCGTTCAAGGAAAAGCATGGCATAGACCTGGAGATCACCTCGGGGCGGGGTGAGGAATTGATCGCCAAAGCCGAAGCCGAACGTCGAGCCGGGCTCTACCTGGCAGACGTCTTGGTCCAGGGCGCCGGTCCCGATTTCGAGTTCAGGGATAGAGGGTTTCTTGATCCTATTGAGCCGGCGCTGATCCTGCCCGAGGTCATCGACCCCAAGGCCTGGATGGGCGGCGGCCTTCACTATGCAGACAAAGAACGCAAGAAGATGATATATTTCTTCCTCCATGCCGGTTCCACTATCATCATAAACACCAACCTGGTGAAGCCCGAGGAGATAAGGTCCTATAGAGACCTCCTTGATCCCAGGTGGAAGGGCAAAATCGTTATGGACAACCCGACGGTTACCGGGGCCGGGGGAGCTTTTTTCGCCCTTAGCATTATGGAGCTGATGGGAATTGAGTTTGCCAATGGGCTGGTCAAGCAGGAGGTGAGGATTATCGGTGACCAGCGCCAGTTGGTTGAATGGGTGGCCAGGGGCAGTTACCCCATCGGGTTGGCGCCGCGTCCCCAGGTATACCAGGAATTCCGGGCTGCCGGGGCGCCACTCAAGTTCATCATACCGGCGGAAGGGACATACGCTACCGGGGGCTTTGGCGCAGTATCACTGATAAACAGGGCGCCCCATCCCAATGCAGCCGTCGTTTTTATCAACTGGCTGCTGACGAAGGAAGGGCAGACAGTAATGGTCAAAGGCGCCGGCGACCAGAGCCGTAGAATAGACGTTACTACGGAATACATAGATGAGGACAGGAGGATCAAGCCGGGTGTCAACTACCTGGACCAGGATAATGAAGATATTATCATGAAGAAGCTGGAGCGGCAAAAGCAAGCCAGGGAGATATTTGCGCCGCTTCTGAGGTAAGGAGTGAGAAGAACGATGTTGAAAAACCTGTGTGTTGGAGTAATCATGGCTGCCGCGCTTGTGGTTGTGGCCTGCGCCGCCAGCGGGCCGTCCGTTCCCGACAGGCCGGCGGAAACCAAAGCCACCACGGCGGCAGGTCCGGCCGTCAAAGCTGAATGGGAAACCAGGTGGGAAAAGACCCTGCTTGTCGCCCGGCAGGAAGGCAAAGTGAGGGTGTATTCCCAGGCCGCCGGCGGCCTCAGGGCCGATATGACCAGCGCCTTCAAGGAACGGTATGGCATTGACCTGGAAATGACGGCGGGCAGGGGCGAGGAGCTGGTTGCCAAGATGGAAGCCGAGCGCAGAGCCGGACTACATACGGCCGATGTTTTGTTCCAGGGCAGCGGACCGGCTTTGCAATTCAAGGCGGCTGGCCTGCTCGACCCGATCGAGCCGGCCCTGATCTTACGCAACGAGATGGAGCCAAAATTGTGGATGGGAGGCGGAATCTATTTCGTCGATAAGGAACGTAAGGTGATATCCTTCCTTATCCATGCCGGCTCCACCCTGATAATTAACAGCAACCTGGTCAGGGCGGACGAGATTAAGTCATACCGAGACCTTCTCAACCCTAGGTGGAAGGGGAAAATGGTCATGGATAATCCCACCGTGTCCGGGGCGGGAAGCGCCTTCTTTCGCTTCAGCGTGATGGAGATAATGGGTGCGGAATTCGCCCGCGAACTGATCAAGCAGGAGCCGAGGATATTGGGAGACCAGCGCCAGTTGGTTGAATGGATTGCAAGGGGAAGCTACCCTATCGGTCTGGCGCCGCGTCCGGAAATATACCAGGAGTTCTTGCGCGCCGGCGCTCCGGTCAAGTTCGTGATCCCTGCGGAGGGCACTTACTCCACCGGTGGCGGCGCCGGCACCGTTTCTCTGATCAACGGGGCGCCCCACCCCAATGCGGCGGCCGTTTTTATCAACTGGCTCCTGACCAGGGACGGTCAGACGGTGATAGTAAAGGGGGCCGGCGAGCAGAGCCGGCGGCTGGATGTGACCACCGAATATATTGACGACGATAGAAGGATCAAGCCGGGCATCAAGTACGTAGATGCAGACCTCGAAGAGATGATCCAGAAAAGATTGGACGGCATGAAGGAAGCCAGAGATATGTTTGCCCATCTACTGAAATAAGCAGGGGGTACAAATTGAAGAGTCTCCAAATTGCCCTGCTAACGTGCCTTT
>CAZFEA010000130.1:5493-8838 GCA_964518085.1 uncultured Dehalococcoidia bacterium | reverse complement strand
CTGGAATATCTTGGCCATTCTGGCCCCGCTGTGATTGTCCGGGGAGATGGTCAGCGGGCCGGAAAGGCCGCCGGTATCCCAGTCCCTGATATTCTTTTCAAATGACTTGAAGATGGCTTCGCCGTTAATGTTCTCGGGGGAGACTCCATCGTTCTGAATGGCGCGTTTGACCGCCTCGGCCACCAGCTTCATTGATAGCCAGCCGCGGACCGAGGGAAGATTGTCTTTCCATTCCCCCCGGTATTTCTCCGTTATCTGCCTCAACTGCTGGACTCCGGGGAGGGTCTCTTCGAAAAGGGAGGAATTGAACATCACCAGGTAGCTTCCCTCGGCTGCTTCTTTGGAGAGACGGGCCAGGGCGTCGGAGAAAATGACATTGGCGACGCCGACAAACTTGATCCCTGCGTCCTGCATCTTGAGCTTGGCGGCATCGTTGAGAATAACTGCCCAGGTGGCGTCAGGCCCGAGAGAAATAATATAGTTGGCGCCGCGTTCTTTCAGGCGCAGCAGTTGACTGCTTACGTCCCTTGGCGCCGGCGACGGGTAGAACTCGTTCGGCAGGACGTCTATTCCAATTTCGGTGGCATACCAGTTGGCGATCAGGCCGGAGTGTCCATAGTCGGCGTCCCAGGTCAACCATCCCATCTTGGGTTTGCCCGGCTTGCCGGTCTTTTTCCAGTCCTGGAGAATCCAGTCATAGGCGGCGGCGGAGGCATCGGCATATGAGCCGTCGGCGGAGAAGACCCACCCCGGGGGATGAAGGGCCTTGGGCGCCGGCGGTATCACGGCCACGATCTTATCCTGGACATATTTTTCCTTGAGGGCATAGTTGGCGCCGGTCATCTGCACGTGGACCACGGCCACGCCGCGCGTTTTCATCAGCTCGTAGCCGTTGATCGAACGCCCGACATCGAACCGGTTGTCATAGGTGATAATATCGAAGGTGACGCCGGGGACGTAGCCGGTCTCGTTTACCCACTTGGCGCCGTCTTCCCAGCCCCAGATCTCTCCGGTGGCGGTGTTGGCTGTCGGGCCGGTCATGTCGCTGATCATGCCGATCTTGATGCTGACCGGTTTGGCGGCAGGCTTGGGCGCCACTGGCGTAGTGGGGGCGGGTTTCGGCGTCGGGGCTTTGGCAGCCGGTGTGGTTACGGCGGGTTTGGGGGTAACCGCTGGGGCGGGGGTAGCGGGCTGTGGCTTAGGTGTGACCACGGGAGTGGGCGACGGGGTTGGCGCGGGTGGCGGCTGGCAGGCGCTGGCCAGTGGTAGCAATAGAACGGCCAGGGCCAGCAGCGAACAGAGGGTCAACAGGCGTTTTCGGTTTGACATCGTTTATGATTTCCTCCTTTTAGAGTAATTATTGTGTCGTAACTCCCCATTTCAGTAAGAAAAGGGGTGCAAACGGTATGAGGTCTTGAATATCTGCCAGCGATGGGCAATGCCGCGGGGTTCAAAGATAATGAATAACATCACTATCAGGGCCATAAGGAACTGGGAAAACCCGGCATATCCCTGACCGCCTACGCCGGGCAAATTGCTGAGCAAGGGACCGTAAAGGGTTACGATTTCCTGGACCCCCAGCAGCAAGAATGTCCCGATAATGGCGCCCAGGGTATAGCCCATCCCGCCGACCATGATCATGCCAGTATACCAGATTGAGTTGAGCAGCGGGAACTGCTCGTTTTGTACGTGACCGACCAGGTTTGCCCACAGCGCTCCGGCCACGCCGGCAAACAGGCATCCAATGAAGAAAGCAAGAAGTTTGTACCTGTAGAGGCTGATACCCATTACCTCAGCGGCCAGATCGTTGTCCCGGATGGCCACAAAGGCCCGGCCCACCCGCGAGCGGGCGATATTCTTGGCAAGGTAGGTCATGATGACGGCTACGGCGGCGATCAGGTAGTAATTGCTTTTTTGAGTATCGAAGACGATGCCGCCTAACGAAGCATGGGGCGCGGCGACACCGGTAACCCCGCCGAAGGCGGGGACGTAGCGCACGACCCAGAGAACGATGAACTGGGCGGCGATGGTGGCCAGGGCCAGGTAGACGCCTTTGATCCGGAGCGATGGGGCGCCGAAGACCATTCCCACCAGTCCCGCGGTCAAGGCCGACGCCGGAAGGGCCAGCCAGAAGGAAACCCCGAATTTAGTGCCGAGGAGCGCCGTGGTATAGGCGCCGACAGCCATGAAGGCCCCCTGGCCCAGGGAGACCTGTCCGGCGTAGCCCATGAGCAAATTCAGGCCGTGAATAAGGATGACGGCAATGATTATGTTGTTAATGACGCGGAGCAAGTAGTCCGAGGCAAAGGGGAAGAGCGGGAACACGAACACCAGGGCCAGGAAGGCCAGCAGCATGACCCACTGGAGCCTTGTCCGGACGATAGCCATATCCTTTTCGTAGCTATCGTTGATTGTGCCGCACGGTATTTGCATCTCAGATCCTTTCCACTTCCTTGAGGCCAAACAGGCCGTAAGGACGGACCACCAGGACTATCAAGAGTATGACGAAGGGAAAGACGGTTTCCACTCCGCCGCCGACCAGGGGGTCGATGTATCCGACGGCTACTTTCTCCAGGACCCCCAGTATCAGCCCGGCTACGATGGCCCCGGTAATGGAATCCAGCCCGCCGATAATGGCCACGGTGATCACCAGCAGTCCCCATTCCCCGAGAAGGTAGCTGACACCGTAAAGGCTTCCCAGGAGAATGCCGCCCACGGCGCCGATAAGCGAGGCGATGGCCCAGGTCTGTCCGAATACCCTTTTTACACTGATGCCGACACTCTGGGCGACCTGGTGGGCCTCGGCGGTGGCCCTCATGGCCAGGCCGGCCCTGGTATATTTGAAAAAGATGGCAAAAACGGCGATGAGCACCATGGCGATGATGAACATCCACAAAGATTGCTGGGATATGATCAGCTTCCCCAGCATGATGGGTTCTTTGGGGATGAAATCAGGGTAAGAAACAACAAAACCGCCGAAAATCCACAGCACGAAACCCTCCAGCCCGGCCATCAATACGATAGTCATGGTGATCAATGCGGGTATCGGTTGACCGATCAAAGGGCGGAAAGCCACTCTTTCAATGAAGAAACCGAGGGCAGCGGATACCACCAGGGTCAGAAAGAAAGCCAGCAAAATGGGCAGGTGAAGTTTGACCAGCAGGGTATAGGCCACCCAGGCCCCGATGACCAGGAATTGCCCCTGGGTGATGTTCAGCACCCGGGTGGACTTGTAGACCACCACGATGCCCAGGGCGATAAGAGCATATACCCCGCCGTTCATCAGTCCGAGCAGCATGTTTTGTAAGAAGGTTTCCATATTTTCCTTATGTCATGGGATTTGCC
>CAZFEA010000130.1:0-5393 GCA_964518085.1 uncultured Dehalococcoidia bacterium | reverse complement strand
CCCCTTTTTCAAAGGGGGAGACGTCCATCGTCTGTATCTTGATCACAGTAGCCACTTTGCCCTTGCGGCCGTCGCGGTAGGTGATCGTCGCTTCGGCGCTGAACTCGGCGCTGTCGCCATAGGTCGCCCGTATCAGGTCGCCGTAACGCTGCTCCATGAAGCCCCTCCTCAGCTTCCGCGTCCGGGTCAGCTCCGCCTCGTCCGGATCGAACTCCTTGTGCAAATTGGCGAATTTTCGGATCTTCGCCGCCGGGGGGAGGGCGTTATTTACCCGCAAGATGTCCTTCCGTATCAGATCCAGGACCTCTCTCTTCTGGGACAGGTCGGTAAAAGTGGTATAAGAAACATGATTTTTCTCCGCCCAGCGTCCCACGTTGTCGTAATCGATAATGACAATGAGCACAATATAGGGGTGTTCCTTGCCACCGATTGCCATGACATCTTTGATATAAGGACTGAACTTCAGGCGGCCTTCAATAAACTGCGGGGCGAATTTTTGCCCCCCGGCCAGTTCGATTAGCTCACTGACACGGTCCCAGTAGATCAGATGCCCGGTTTCATCGAGATAGCCGGCGTCGCCAGTATAGAACCAACCGTCCCGGATGGCTTTTGCCGTGGCTTCGGCGTTCTTGTAATATCCCGTGACCACACCCGGGCCTTTGACCAGGATTTCGCCTTCCGGGCTTATCTTGATTTCGACCCCCGGTAAAGGAGGCCCGACCGTTTCCGAACGAACGTCGTCATCGAGATGCGAGGTCACCATGCCTATCTCGGTGGCGGCAAACAGTTGCTTCAGGTTGCAGCCGATGGCCCGGAAGTAGTTCAGTGCATCCGGGCTCAGATATGATCCCGCGGTGAAACAGTCCCGCGCCCGTGCCAGGCCGATCTTGTCTTTCATTGGGCGGAACACTATCAAGTCGCACAGCTTGAACAGCAGTGTCCACATGACGCCGGGTGTCTTTTTCTGGCTCTTGAGTGTCGAGACCTTGTATCCCACCGGCAGGCAAATATTGTAAAGAAGTCGCTTAAGGGGGCTGGTGTCGATTATTTTGGCCTGAATGGTGGAGACCAGGCTTTCCCACAGGCGCGGGCCGTATAGTATGACCTGCGGGCCGATCTCCCTGGTATCTTCCTGGGAGGTTTCGGGTTCTTCAGGAAAATTGACCACATTGCCGCAGACCAGCCAGCCGGTTATTCCCTGGGACTGTTCGGGAACCCAGGCCGGGGACATGTAGGACACGTATTCATCAGTTTCCAGGTGAGGGGATACGCTGAACCAGGAGCGTATGCTGGCTATCAGGTTGTAGTGAGAGATCATGACCCCCTTGGGCAAGCCGGTCGTGCCGGACGTGTAACACAGCACGGCGACATCGTCGGGATTGGTCTTCCCGATGTTGCTCTCGAAGGCGCCAGGGTGCCGGGCTTCGTATTCCCTGCCCTCCCGCACCACGTCGCCGAAGCTCATCAAGAGGGGATCGTCGTAATGGCCCAGCCCCAGCGGGTCCCAGTAAATCAACTTCTTGAGCAGGGGCAACTCGGTCTTTATCTGCAAGATCTTGTCCACCTGCTCCTGATCCCGGGCCACGATGAACTGGGAATCGGAATGCTGGGCAATGTAAGTGACTTCGGATGGAATGGCATCGGTGAAAATGCCCAGGGCGATTCCGCCGGCGGACTGGGTGGCAATCTCTGCCCAGTACCATTCAGGGTCATTGTCGCCAAGGACGGCTACCTTGTTGGTCGGTTCCAGCCCCATGCTCACCAGCCCCAGGGAGAAGTATTTGACCTGCTCATAGCACTGCTGCCACGTGTAACGCTGCCATATGCCAAGCTTCTTCTTGCGCATGGCCAGCTTCTTGCTGCCATAGTTGCGGTAGTTTTCCAGGAACAGCCGGGGCAGGGTATCCCCGGCCGCCGCTGGTCCCGCGGAAGTTGTTTTTGGTCCGTCTAGTCCCACGTCCGGGTATCCACCAGCTTCTTGGCGTCCTTTATGGTGCCCGCCGGCACTACCTCAAGAGTATCTATCTTGAGGCGGCAAATATCCTGGAATCTTTGCTGTAGCTCTTTCAAGGCCAATACCGGGTCCGGCCCGGCAGTTTCGATCCTGAATTTGAGTTCGTCGCGGTGGTTAACCCTGGAAATAACCATTTGAAAGTTGGTGATATCCGGCAGCGAAGCCACCACTTCGGCAGCCTCCCCCGGTTGAATGAAAAGCCCGCGTACCTTGACCACGTCACGGACCCTGCCTACTATGCGCATCAGGCGCGGCGAAGTCCTGCCGCAGGGGCAAGGCTCTTGGCTGATGTAGGACAGATCGCCGGTGCCGACGCGCAGGATCGGAAGGATCTTGTCCAGGGACGTTATCACCACTTCACCGGTCTCGCCGGCTGGAAGTTGTTTTCCGGTACCGGGGTTGACGATCTCGACGATGATCTCTTCGGGAATGTGCAGGCCCGATTTGTGCGGGCAGCCATAGCCGGCCAGTCCCAGTTCGGCGGTGCCGTAGGTCTCCCCGGCGTTGACGCCGTAATCTTCTTCGAAGATGCGCCGCATCGAAGGGGGAAACGGTTCGGCGGACAGGAACGCATTCTTCAGGCAGAAATCCTCGCGGAAGTTGAACCCCATGGCCTCGGCCTTCTTTATCAGGGTCATAAAGAAGCTGGGAGTCCCCGAGAAACCCGAGACCTTCAGGTCATGCATCACCTGGACCTGGAGTTCGGTATTGCCGACGCCGGCGGCGATTACCGCACAGCCGAGGGCCTGCAGCCCTTCATCCATGCTCCAGCCGCCCCGGGTCATGTGATAGGAGAACGAGTTCATAACCACATCGCCCGGGCGGAAGCCCAGGGCATAAAATGCCTTGGCTTCGGCCACAAACCGGCCCCTGGGCTCGATGTCATAAATGGGACCGGGCGACACAAAGATGCGCGCCAGGCTGCCGATGGGCACGGTGACCAGGCCGCCAAATGGGGGATTTTCCTTTTGTAACCGCCGGATGTCTTCCTTGGGCGTGATCGGTATCTTTTCCAGGTCTTTGAGGACTTTTATCTGAGACGGTTTGATGCCGGCGCCGGTGAGCTTGGCCCGCATCGCCGGCGAGCCGGCATAGGCCTGCCGGACAATTCGTCTCAAGCCGTTCCGGAAGTAGTTCTCCCGTTCTTCCCCGGTCATCGCCTCCGACTTGTGAAACAGACCTTCGGGGACTAGCCCAGCCATCTTTTCCTTCGCTTATAGTGTTTGACTTCGCGATAGCTTTTTCGTTTTCCCACCTCGCTCAGGCCAAGGTAGAACTCCTTGACATCCTCGTTTTCCCTGAGCCTGTCTGCCGGCCCGTCGAGTACGATCCTGCCGTTTTCCATGATGTAGCCGTAATTGGCGATGGATAGTGCGGCGATGGCGTTTTGTTCCACTAGCAGGATGGAAGTGGTTTCTTCTTTGTTGATTCGCTGGATAATGTTGAAGATTTCCTGGACCATCAGGGGCGCCAGGCCGAGCGAGGGCTCGTCCAGGAGCATCAGCTTGGGATGGGCCATCAGGGCGCGGCCGATGACCACCATTTGCTGTTCGCCGCCGGACAGATAGCCGCTCTCCGAATGGCGTAGCGTCTGGAGCTTGGGGAAAAACTCATAACACATCTCGAGGTCTCTCTTGATCCCGGCGCGGTCGCGCCGGAGATGCGCCCCTACCCTGAGATTTTCGTCGACGGTGAGGTGCTCGAAGATCCGCCGGCCCTCGATAACCTGGACCACTCCCTTTTTGACGATCTCCTCGGGGAGCATGGTGTCAATCCGCTGGTCTTCAAAAAATATGCTGCCGTCGGTCACCTCGCCTTCCTCGGTGTGTAGGAGACCGGAAATGGCCTTCAGAGCGGTCGTTTTTCCGGCGCCGTTGGCCCCCAGTAAGGCGACAATGGCCCCGTGGCCGACTTCCAGCGATACCCCTTTGAGCACCAGGATGACATTGAGATAGGTGACTTCGATGTTGTTAAGCTTGAGCACTTTTCTTGCCTGCCTGGCCGCCGCCGACAGCTGCGGCTACTTCCTGTCCGAGATAGGCCTTGATCACCAGGGGATCGGACTTAATTTCGCCCGGGGTGCCTTCGGCGATCTTGCGTCCGAAGTCCAGGACCACGATCCGGTCGGCGATATCCATCACCACGCCCATGTCATGTTCCACCAGCACGATGGGTATGTTCTTATTTTCGAAAATATCGATGATAAAGCGGGCCATGTCCTCTTTTTCTTCAACGTTCATTCCCGCCATGGGTTCATCCAGGAGCAGGAGTTTCGGTTCCAGGGCCAGCGCCCGGCCCAGTTCCACCCTCTTGCGCTGTCCGTAAGGCAGGGAGCCTACCACTTTCTTTCTCAGCGATTCCATTTCCAGGAAATCAATGATCTCCTCGCATACCCTGCGGTGCTGGATTTCCTCACGGTGCGCCCGTCCGAAATAAAGCGCTGCAGCCAGGGCGCCATATTTGAAATGGACGTGCCGGGCGGCCATCAGGTTGTCGAGGGTGGAAAGCCCGGTATAGAGCTCCATGTTCTGGAAGGTCCGGGCGATGCCCAGTTCGGCGATCTTGTGGGCGGGCAGGTTGTTTACCTGCTTGCCTTCGAAGTGGATATTGCCCTTCTGCGGATGATAGAAGCCGCTGATGGAGTTGATGAGGCAGGTCTTGCCGGCGCCGTTTGGACCGATGACCGCCAGGATCTCCCTTTCCCTGACCTCGAGGCTGACGTCCATCAACGCCCGAACGCCGCCGAAACTCAGGGAGATATTGTCAACAGTTAGTTTAGCTTGCTTTTCAGCCATTCCCCCTCCGAGGCGAAGAGGCGTTCCTTACCGCGTTAAAGCCAACCTTTGTATCAAAGACCGGACCGGGTTCAGAACGATGGCCGGCGCCCTGTTTACCGGCTTTGAGTGAAAGACCGGGTCCGGTGATTGCCAGGCCCGAAGTTGCCTGAAGTCAGGGTAATATAGCAGCTAAAGGGGAGAATTGTCAAACCAGTTAAGTTTGTCTGGAAGATGATAGCGGCGCAGCGGCCTGAAGTCAATAGTTTTAGCTGTTTCGGTTGCAAGATCGGCCATTTGTGCACATCTTGTGGCCGGAACGGCCAAGATCGCTGCCACGGCAGCGGGCGTTCTCCACCGCGTACCCTGGACCGCTAATTCCCCCAACGGGTCGAATGGGGCGCCTATCCGGGCTTCACCGCAACACATCCAACGGCGTCTGGCGCTCCACGATACCATCGAAGTGGTGGTCGAAGCTGACCAGGGGCATATCCCGGCGCTGGGCAAAGTAGGCTTGATAGGAAAATGTTGATGTCAATGAGCACTCTGGCCCCACCACTCTTTCGCTTTATGCTGAAGGGATACGCTATCCTCCTTGACATGGC
>CAZFEA010000129.1:0-8852 GCA_964518085.1 uncultured Dehalococcoidia bacterium | reverse complement strand
AGCCCTGTTGACCCATTTCCGCACCATCGACCGTGTCAAGCACAAGGGAATGCGGGACATCCAGACCGAAGTGGACCTCATTTCCGAGAAGATCATCAAGGACATCCTCCGGCTTGAGTTCCCCGAGGACGGCATCATTACCGAGGAATCGGCCGCCCTTCCCGGCGCCTCGGGTTACAAGTGGATCGTCGATCCCCTCGACGGGACCAACAATTACTTTTACGGCCTGCCCTACTTCGCGGTGAATATCGCCCTGGTCCGGGAGACCCCCACCGAGGACATTCTGCTGGGCCTGACCTACGCGCCGCTGCAAAAAGAGCTATTCTGGGCAGAAAAGGGAAAGGGCGCCTTCGTTAACCGGCAGCCGGTACACGTCTCGCAGGCAAAGCAACTGAAGGACTGCCTGGTTGGCTTCGACATGGGATACAGCCAGGAGCACGGAAGCCGGCTGCTCGAGGCGGCCGGAACACTCTGGCCGAGGGTACACAGTGTGCGGCTTCTGGGTTCCGGCGCCCTGGGGCTGGCCTTTGCCGCCTGCGGCAGACTCGGCGCCTATTTTCACCAGTTCCTGTTTCCCTGGGACGTGGCCGCGGGCATTCTCCTTGTCCAGGAGGCGGGCGGGGTAGTGGAGGCCTGGGGCGGCAAGCCCATCAGCATCCACAGCGGCAGTGTGGTGGCCACATCGCCTGTCCTCCTCCAGGAGTTCCACGAAATCATGGGGACAGTGTAGCTGCGCGGTCTCCGCGCCGGAGGAATTAACCGCGAATAAACGCGAATGGACGCTAATAAACTGCAAGTAGCAGCCCCTCGGGTCCACTGGTGCCTGACGCCTATCGCCTGACGCCTGTTACCTGTTGCCTTGCCCATTCGCGTTAATTCGCGTTTATTCGCGGTTTCGCTATCGCTACTTCGCGTAGCGCTGGACGAAGCGGCCCATGCGGCGAATCGCTTCCTGGATGTCCGGCAGGGAAGTGGCATAGCAGCAGCGGACATGACCTTCGCCGCAGGCCCCGAAGGCCGTCCCCGGCACCACCGCCACCTTCTCTTCCTTCAACAGCCTTTCTGCAAATTCCTCAGAAGATAGACCGGTCACCCGGATAGAGGGAAAAGTGTAAAATGCGCCCTTGGGCTCCGAACAATCAAGCCCTATTTCGCAGAGACCCTTGACCATCACCCGGCGCCGCCGGTTATAGTCGGCCACCATCTCCTTCACCGCATCCTGCCCCCCCGCGAAGGGCCTCAAGCGCCGCTACCTGTCCCATGGTCGAGGCGCACAGCATAGTGTACTGGTGTATTTTGGTCATGGCGGCGATGATATCCGCCCTGCCCGCGGCATAGCCCACCCGCCATCCGGTCATGGCAAAGGCCTTGGAGAAGCCGCCGAGGACTACGCTGTGCTCCCGGGCCCCGGTCAAAGAAGCGAAACAAACGTGTTCTCCCTCGTAAACCAGGCTGGCATATACCTCATCCGAGATCACGATAAGGTTGTGACCGGCTGCCACGTCGGCAATCGCCTGCAGGTCTTTGCGGGGCATGACGGTGCCGGTGGGGTTGGACGGATAGCCGATGAGGATGGCCTTGGTCCTGGGTGAGACACGGCTCCTCACCGCCGGCGCCGGCAGCCTGAACTCGTTCTCGATGCTGGTCGGCACCAGGACCGGGACGCCCCCGGCCAGTACCGTAGTCGGACCGTAGGCAACGTAGCCGGGGTCGGGCATGATCACCTCGTCCCCGGGGTCCAGCAGCGCCCTCAAAGCCAGGTCCAGCGCCTCGCTAACCCCCACCGTTATGAGAAGCTCGGTCTGGGGGTCATAGCGGACGCCGTAGTGGCATTCAAGGTAACGGCACAACTCGGCGCGCAGGTCCGGCAAGCCCTGGTTCGAGGTGTACATCGTCTGGCCTTTTTCCATCGAGTAGATGGCGGCCTCGCGTATGTTCCAGGGCGTGGGAAAATCGGGCTCGCCGACCCCAAGGGAGATCACCCCTTCCATCGATGCCAGGAGATCGAAGAACTTCCTGATCCCGGAGGGGGGTATCTGGGAAATCCGCTGGGCTATGGTGTTTTTGTGGGCTATCTCCATTTCCCCGGAAATAGCCGGTACCACAGGCGGCCCTACCTGTGAGACGACGTTTTTGTTCATCCGTTGTGAGTGTAGCTCATGAGGGTTTCCCCGGAAATAGCCGGTACCACAGGCGGCCCTGCCTGTGAGACGACGTTTTTGTTCATCCGTTGTGAGTGTAGCTCATGAGGGTTTATTCGCGATTATGATAACTTGCCCGGCATTAACCAGTCAACTGCGGATTCGCCCGCCCCCTAGCGGCACGGCGTGCCGTGCCGGGGGCGGCCGCTTGCGGGCTAACCGCCATGCCCCGCCAGGTTGTCCGCCTTCGGCGGATGGTTACCCCCTGCAGGTGAGGGATTGACTTCGAGCACAACAATCTGGTTCAATATGTGCGTCCTGAATCTTGTTTATGTCAGCGAGGGAAAGAGATGGCCCAGAGAATTGTCAAGACCAGTTGCAAGGGATGTCATGGCGGCTGCGGCGTTATCGTAACCGTCTCCGACGGTCAAATCACCGGCATCGAGGGCAACCCCGACTGGCCCACCCGGGGCACCATGTGTACCAAGGGGCTGGCCGCCATCCAGCACGTCAACAACCCCAACCGGATTCTTTATCCCCTGAAACGTCTCGGAAAGCGCGGCGAAGGCCGGTGGCAGCGAATAAGCTGGGACGAGGCCCTGGATACCGTCGCCGGCAAGATCAAGGAGCTTACCGCCGAATACGGCGCCAACTCGGTTTGCATCGGCCAGGGCACCAGCCGCGGCTACATGCAATATACCTCGCGGTTGAGAAACAGCATCGGTAGCGGCTCCCAGGTCGGCGCCGGCCATGTCTGTTTTTTCCCCAGGCTGATGGTCTTTAATTTGACCGTCGGCGCCCGGCTGTACTGCGACTACCACGGCTGGGGCGGCCAGTTCCCCAAAACCCACATTGTCTGGGCCAAGCAACTGGAGGTGACCAATGCCGACGGCGAAATGGGCGTGTGGTTCCTGGATGCCCTGGACAGGGCCAGGAACCTGATAATCGTCGACCCCAGGGCCACCGGTATAACCCACCGGGCCACCCACTGGCTGCAACTGCGGCCGGGGACGGATGCCGCCCTGGCGCTGGGACTGATGAATGTGATCATCAACGAGGGCCTCTACGACAGGGAGTTCGTGGCCAACTGGACGCACGGCTTCGACAAGCTGCGTGAAAGGGTCCAGGAATATCCCCCGGGCCGGGTCTCCGAAATCACCTGGGTGCCCCAGGAAAAGATCGTCAGCGCCGCCCGGGCCTTCGCCACCGACACCCCGGGCTGCATCCAGATCGGCCAGCCCATCGAAGCTTCAACCAACTGCACTCAGAACCTGCGCGCGGTAATGTGCCTGGCGGCCATCACCGGAAACATCGAACGTCCGGGAAGCATGGTAAGCTGGATAACCCATCCCGTCGGGAATACCGAGCAGTTCGGATGGGAGGTCCCGGTCCCGGAAGAGCACAAGCGCCAGTCGATTTGTGTCGATACCTACCGGATGTGGGCCCCCGGCCGGGGCCACACCGAGACCTTTTTCCGCATGCTCCAGGAAGGGCAGCGCCCCATCCGGATGCTCCACCAGCAGGGCGGGGACATCCTGATGTCGGTGGTCGATACCAAGACGGTGTTCGAAGGACTGATGAAACTGGACTTCATCTCGGTGGTGGATGTATTCATGTCCCCGCTGGCCGAATATGCCGACGTCGTCCTGCCCGCCGCCCACTGGCTGGAGACGGATGATATCTGGGACACCCATCCCGCTTTTTACGTTTCCGCGGTCAACAAGGTGGTCGAACCGCCGGGAGAGGCCTGGCAGGACAGCAAGATCATCAACGAACTGGGCAAGCGGATCAAGCCCGAGCACTGGTTCAAAGACCTGGAGGCGGCCCTCGACCACCAGTTGCGCAAAGCCGGGGTGACCTGGAAACAGTTCCGGGAAATGGGCATCATCGCCCGCACCGGCAAAGAGCAGCAATTCTACAAGTACAAGACGGACTACTGGCGCCAGGGCGGCGGATTCAAGACGCCGACGGGCAAGGTTGAGCTTTATTCCACCGTGCTGGAGAAACTGGGCTATGATCCCCTGCCGTATTTCGTCGAACCCAATGAAAGCCCTTACTCGAGTCCGGACAAGGCCAAAGAATATCCGCTGGTCCTTTCCACCGGCGGGCGGATGCCCTTCTATTTCCACAGCCAGTACCGGCAGATACCGTGGCTGCGGCAGTTGCAGCCCTACCCCCGGGTGCAGATACATCCGGATACGGCCAGCGGCCTGGGCATCGCCGACGGCGACTGGGTATGGATCGAAACCCCGCGGGGACGTATCAAGCAGAAGGCCTACGTCTTTGCCGGCGTCGATCCCCGGGTAGTCATCGCCCAGGCATCGTGGTGGTACCCGGACATGCCGGCGCCCGAGCACGGCATGTGGGTGAGCAACGCCAACGTCATCACCAGCTCCGACCCTCCCTTCGATCCGGCCATGGGCTCCTCCTCCCAGCGTGCGCTACTGTGCAGGGTGTACCGGGTGGAAGAGCAGGACCGGTGACCAGACCCCCGGTACCATCCGCCTCTGGCGGATCCCCGCCTGTGGCCCGTGCGAATTTGCCGGTCAACGGGCCTACGGCGTTACGTCCACCCTCCCCACCAGCAGCAATATTGATTGAGGCGGGATGTCCCCACCAGTGGAGTTGACCAGTTTGCTCGGCCAGGCAACGCCGGCGCCCAGGTCAATGACATCCAGGTTGGAATAGCCTGCCGCCTGACCCTGTACCTTGAGGGTCGCCAGCCGTATGGTCCCGTCGACAGCCTCGGTCGTCTTATGGCCTATATACACCAAACCGGATCCCTGGTTAATCAACTCTGTATTCAGGCCGTCGAAGGGATAGTCCCCGGGAAGGACATCGACAACCTGGATGACTGCCTGGTTGTATTTTATTTTAAGTTGGTAGGCGCTGAGTTTTTGATTTACAAGGGTGAGGTCTCGCACCTCGACTGGAAGCAAGATGTACTGGTTGACCGGCACGGCTCCCGAGGCTATTGATATCTTGGAGGCGAATACGTCGGTATCGTTGAAATAGCCATCTTTCAGGCCCGCCAGCATTTGGGCAATGAACAAAGCGTCAACGATATCCAGCTTGTCACCCAGGGACGTGTCCGGTTTGGCGCTGGCTGCATTTATTGCGTTTGTCTTGTCCGTTGTGAACCCGAGATCCCTGAGGCCAGCCAGGTGCTGGGCAATAAAGAGTGGGTCGGTAATGGTTACCGAACCGTTGCTATTGGCGTCTCCCCGGCGGAGCGTTAGCGTCTGGGGCATAGCGACACCTATGTCCTCTCCAGTGGCTTTGATTACCAGATTCTTCAGGTAAAAGTTCAAAGGGTACTGGCTATCCACCGAGCCGGTGAGTTTGATTCTTACATGGCTCCGGCCAGTAGGCGCCTGGACGTCGGCCCCATCGGGAAGCCTGTTTACCGAGTAGATAACACTGCCGTCGGCTTCCTGGCTGACAAAATTTGGCGCGTACACGTTAGTGCCGGGAATCTTGGCTACCCCGGCCACATACCCGCCCTCGAACTGCGGCCCGACCTTTAGCTGAAAGCTCTCCAGGCCATCGGGCATAAGGACATCGTCGGCGCCGTCTTTGGCGCTGGCCAGTTTCATCTCGACTGCGGCGAAGCCATCGCTGGTAATAACCGGGTTGAGGGCAAAAACCGGCTGGATGAAAGGAGGCGGGAAAGCGATAGTGCCCTGGTAAATGCTTCTCTTGGCCGTCTGGACGTAGGCGGGCAGATCGGCCTGCCACTTTACCCAGAAATCAGAGAAATTCTTCTGGGTTGTGCCGCCGTTGGCCACCCTGTTCCAGATATCTTTGAGCTCGAAGTTGTACTTGTCGAAAACGTAAGCACTGGATTCATCCCCGCTATCGAGTAAGTCCCATAACGCGGCCGCAACCCACCCCTCCACCTCCTGGCCGTAGGCATCCGCCAGGATCCCCGGCGCCCAGGACTTGTTCCCGTACGTTTTTTCCTCGTATCCCAACGACACGCCCCGCACGGCCGCCGCCCAGAACTCCGGCCAGCCCTCCATCCAGGCGAACTCAGCCGAGCTCTTTCGATGGGGACTGTGGCTTCCTCCCAATCCCCGCAGTATGTTCGTGTAGTCCACAATGCTCAGCGGCATGGTGTCAAGGTAGAGCTTGTGCATGACATAGTGGCCCGACTCGTGGATCGAGCTGTCGTAGAAGAACGCTTTGTTATGGGTCGGAATCATCGGATCGAATTCGTCGTTGAGGTATATCTCGCCGGGGCGTCCTGGCGGCATAACCCCCGACACACCTGAGGTGTACTTGTACCACGAGCCGCCGGCCCACACCGTTGGGACCAGCTGACCTGTGTCCGGGTCCATGGCCGTACCGTGGGGGTGCGGCCAGACCAGGGTCATGGACTGTATCCGGTCCGAGCCGTCGAATCCCGTAGAATGAGCCCTGGTGTAACTTCTATACAGCCCATCTTTGGCCCAGAGACTGGCGCTCTTGTACTGCAGGATCAGGTTCCAGGTTTGATTCGGATCGTCAATCCACCATATACCCGGAGCGGTATAAATATAGAGCTTACTCTCAAACGTGTGAAGTTGCCGCGTCGCGTTCAAAACCTGTATTTCGTCTGATCCTGGGCTGCCCGAGCTATAGAAGCGCAAGCTCACCCCTGGGTACGGGAAAGGATTCGGCAATGTCGCGGTAATTTCAAATTTTCCCCCATTGGGATATACATCCGTATGAGTGAATCTTCCCGAGTATTCCGGGGCAGGGTTCGGATTGTCGCCTCCTCCCCACCACAATTCGATTCTGAAACGCTCCGCCGGCGAGGTATTTCCATCCCAGTTAGCGTAGGTAACAGCCCCTTTTATTGTGAAATCGTCAACAGCTAAGGCAGTGTGATGGCTGATTCTGGCCACGTCCAACGATGTCCCGTAGGCCAGGACAAATAACCCCAAGACCAAGGCGACAGCGAACTTGGGTTTGCGCTCGGCGCCGATGCGTTTCATCTTAATTCCTCCTGTCCTTCATAATCATCCCCACATCGTCTCTCCTTGCCAACTCCAAAATGTTCTTTTTGCTGAGACTGGCGCTGATAATCGGCAGGTTGGCAGCAATCCGCGGCTGGGCCTTCAGCGTAGACAGGGTCTGAATCAGAGGCTGTGCCGCGTCTGCAAAGTCAGCGCCGGGCGCGGCGGGCCGGAACCAAATCTCCACCTGCACAACGTAGCCCTGATCCTGCTTTTCCAATAGATCAAATAGCTCTGGGTCCACGCCATCAAAAGTGCGAGCTAGCTTGGCCCTGGCTTTGGCCTCGTTCAGCCTTGGCAGGTCTTTCTCAGCCATAACCCTCCCATAGGCGTCAGCCACAACCCGGTAAACCTTACCAGTAGACTTATCCCTGAATTCCATAAGGCCAAGATGTACGGAATTCAACAGGGGCTCGATACTGAGCCCGCGTCCCGGAACCAGTTCCAGATTGGCAAGCGGAATATTGTAGAGTCGGCTTACTCCTTGCTTCACCACGGCGGTAAACCTCTGCGTGTCTTCGCCATAAACATCGCTCACGTAGGTAATCCCCTCCCCGATCTTCCTGATTGTGGTTGTCTGCTGGCTTTGGAGCGAGCCGTTCAGGAAAAACCTGACCTGCACCGGCTTGCCCGGCTCAAAAAGCTGTTTACCGAAGCCGGTAATATCATAAGGCGAAACGGCCCTGTTGGCGACGGGAACACCCGGGGGTGGTGCGGTGGAACGGACCCTGATATTCACAGAATCCTGGTTTTGGCCGTACTCCATGCTCTCGACAAAGAACCTGAAGCCGGTGGTCGGCCGCTTCTTGTCCACCGCCAGCACAATGACGGCCAGGTTGAAATCGGGGTGAAGAATGTCGTTAAGCGACCTCGTCTGAAATGGGCCCCACATCCCCCACAGCTCCTGCGGCACCAGACCCAGGTTACGCAGGTTCTGAATTCCCGCCCTATCATGGATCAGCAAGAAATGCTGCTGGTCGGTATTATTCAGAAGTTCCGTCCCCACGATATCCCCGGTCACCGGCATGGGTATTGGCTCTCCCGTCTTATATTTTGCCTTTGGCTGGGGCCTGTACATGCCTACCGGTGGGGCATCGCCGGCGCTACCAACGGTTACGGCGAAGCTCTTGACGCCTTCCCGGATCGGATACCATGGCTTGGTCTCGGGTTGGCCTCCCCCCACCGTCCGGTAGCCGGCCGCCTCGGCGCGCGCGGTGAAGCTCCACTTCCCTTCCTCCACGATGGCCACTTTGGCGGAGATAGTGATGCCACGTCCCTTCTGCGCCGGGCCGCGGTATTTCCAGTCTCCATCCAGGTAGACCGCCCCACTAGGAAGGCTTATGTACGCCGCCATGTCCAGCTCGTCCGCAGAAACAGGTGTGAAAATAGCGTTCATGAAGAAAGGTTCATTCAGCGCGGGAATCTTCGAGGGGCCGACGGTGACGTCTATTTCGTTCTGGCGGGGAAACGAGGCACCGCCTGTGGGAGCGGCCACCGGCTCCGGCTTCAGGATGAAGTACGCCGAGACGCCGATCGCGGCGAGTAAGACCATCACCAGGACTGCAATTCCGAGTCTGTTCATTTGCGACCTCCTGGACAGCCAACCGAACACGAGAATTGCCCTTTTGTAGCACATTTTCTTTTTTATGCCTATCGGTTTAACTCAGAAAGACTACTAAATGACTAATGAAAGACTAATAATTGAACATAT
>CAZFEA010000128.1:6101-8869 GCA_964518085.1 uncultured Dehalococcoidia bacterium | reverse complement strand
CAGGTACACCCAGGATGGCTTTGAGCTTGTTTTCCCAGCTTGGCGAGGTGCTTACCCACTGGGCGCCCAGCCCCAGCGAGGCCGCCGCGAGGTGGATAAGAAAGGTGGCGTTGGCCATGTTCATGTGATAGGTTTCCCGTTCGCCGCCGACGATCTGGGCATGAAGCACAGTGGCCTGAAGCGTGCGGGGGTCGCCGCAAATGGCGATTATCACCGGGGCGTTCTTGAACATGGGCTGGCCCTGGTTCATGGTGCCGGTGATGGGGTGCCGCAGCTCGGGAATGCGGGTATTCTCCATGACGTCGGTCACCTGCCGGTGTTCTTTGAACAGATCGAATATCCTGGCCCTGGTGGCCGCGTCTTTGACCACCACGAATTCCCAGGGCTGGCCATTGGCGCCGGACATGGCCCAGCGTGCAACCTCAAGGATATTGTCGACATATTCATCGGGTACCGGGTCGGGCTTGAAGCTCCGGATGCTTCTCCGGGTGCGCACCAGCCGTGTCAGTTCATCGATGTTCATACGTTCCTCGCGACTCAATAATTCAAGATCTAAGATTCAAGATTCAAGACCTTCTAGAACTCCCTGAACAGCCTCCCGAAGCCGTCGATCCGGGTATTGACCCCCATCAGGCGCAAGGCGCCCCACAACCCGGACTGGGTACTGGCCACCACAGGTATTTCGGTTTCCTTTTCCAGGGGTTCGATGTTGTCGGTTACCGGCCAGGCGGAACACGGGATGTAGATGCATTCCGCGTCCGGTGCAGCCCGGACGGCCTTGATAGCAAGGTCGTAGCTGGCGGAGAGCGGCATCCTGGGGAACTCTTCAAAGGGAGCATTCGCCGATTGGAAGCTGCCCACCGCGAAGCCGGAGGCCTCCATGAAGCTGGTAATCATATTGTTCACGTATTCCTTGAACGGGGTAATGATCACTATCTTCTTCGCCCCCAGGGCTTTGATGGCGTTGACCGAAGAGGTCTGCGACGTCGTCGCCGGGACCGGGGTTACCCTGTTGATGCGCTCGACGATCTTCTTGTCGAAACCGAAGCCGCCAAAGACCACCGGCGGGGTGCCGCCCATGGTGATGGCATCGGCCCCCTTCGCAGCCAGTTCCGCGGCCACCTCTTCGATCCGTGACAGGGCGTTGGTGAGCT
The DNA here is from genome assembly GCA_964518085.1 of uncultured Dehalococcoidia bacterium. Lineage (GTDB taxonomy): Bacteria > Chloroflexota > Dehalococcoidia > JACQUA01 > JACQUA01 > JACQUA01. The sequence goes on along the minus strand of CAZFEA010000128.1, from coordinate 7,715 downwards.
GACCGGGGACCAGGTCTCTTATTCCCAGGGCGCCGGAGACAATGGTCACGTTGCCCGGGGCCATTTTGCCCAGCTCCGCCGCGCTTTCTCCCCTGCCCTCGGTAGAGGGCTTCATCATGCCCAGGACATATTTGCCATCTTTCATGTTGCCTCCTTCATGGAAAATCCTAAATGCCAAGCACCAAACCCTAAACAAATCCAAAATCCGGAACTTCAAAATTCAAAATGGCGCCGGACCAGTTTGGAAATTGGGAATCCGGTTATTTGTATTTGTTTAGAGCTTAGGATTTGGGATTCAGGATTTTATTTCCTGGCATAGCTATCAATTATCTCTTTTGCCACTTTGGCCATCTCGCCCTTAAATAGAATGTATTCCTCGGTATCCGGGGCCGCCTCGTCTCCCGGGTTAAGCAGGAAGATGGGGTTAACGCCTTCGGTCGGGACGCCCTTCCGGATCACGGGCGTGCCGGAACCCTGGGAGTACCGTGTTTGCCCTTCTTTGGTCAGCAACCAGTTGACGAACACGGTGGTGGCATTGGGATGGGGACGGTTTTTGGCCACCGAGATGGCGCCCGCCTCGTGGGATATCTCCACCTTCTTCAAAGGCACGTTGGCGATGGGGGCTTTCATCACGATGAAATCGCTAACGGCAGACCCCTGTGTGCCGAGGGCGATGGAGTACTTGCCTTTGGCCAGTTGTTCGATTTGCCCCCGGTAGTCGCGGGTCACCGCGGCGCCCTGCTCGGTGAGAAGCTTCTTGAAATAATCTTTGGCCCGTTCCAGGTCCCAGACGTTGTGGGCCAGGTGGGAGAAAAAGGCATTGCCCGACCCGGCAATACCCGGGTCACTGAGGATGACCTTGCCTTTGTACCTGGGATTCAAGGCATCCTCGTATCCTTTGAGCTCGCCCTCCCGGACCAGGTCGGTATTGTAGGTCATGTAGCGCTGCGCATTGGCGGTCATGGCGATGGCCATCCGGTCTTTGTCAGGGAATGGAATCTGACCGTTGGGCCAGGCGGCGGGGTCGAGCACCTCCGGCAGCAGAAGCATGGGTTCGATGGCGGTAAACAGCCCCAGGGGTTTCATGCTTACCAGCAGGGAGTTGGTGCCCAGGCCGACCAGGTCCATGAGTTGCAGACCGGCGCGCTGCTCGGCCATGATCTTGGGGAGCAATTCGGCGCCCCGGCCGACGACGAAGTCGAGCTGGATGCCGTATTTGCCGGTAAAGGTCTCAGAAAGGTTGGCCCGGGCTGAAGGGCTCCAGGCGGTATAAATGCGTACTGCACCCTCCTTTTTGCCTTCGGCCAGCGCGGCCTCCCATTTCTCCTCCCATGCCGCTCTGGCCGCTTTAGCCGGCGCCGGGGTAGCCTGAGCAGGAGTGGCCGGAGGCGCCTGGGTGGCGGGCTGGCATGCCGCGAGAAAAAGCGACCACGACACCGCGCCAATCAACAAACACCGTGCAACCTTGTTCATAAACATCTCCTCAACAAATCAAAATTAAAAAGGGACGGAAAACATGAATGAACACGAATGCAACGAATGAACACGAATGGACAGGAATAAATTCGCCATCAGGCGATAGGTGAGAGGTCAGAAGGGCAGGGCCTTCTGTCT
>CAZFEA010000128.1:0-6001 GCA_964518085.1 uncultured Dehalococcoidia bacterium | reverse complement strand
TCCGGCAGGGGCGCCGGCGACACCGTGGCCTGCACGTTTCGGGCTTCATACTTATGCCGTCCCGGCGTCAGATCGCGGATGGTGGCCGTTATCTCGGTTGGACCCTTGATATCATCCAGGTTCTCCAGCCACGCCATCCATTGTTTTTTCGTCCGGCCGGTAGCGGCATTCTTATTTGAAACCATACTTCCTCCAGTTCTGGAGCACTTTGTCCTTGATCTGCGGCGGATAGATTTCATCGAACGAAGACTTGATGGGCAATGTCTCCTTCGGCCAGTCAGGCGGCCAGGTGGCATCGAAAATAGCTATCCCGCCTTTCTTATGCGCCCGTTCCTCGCGGCTGTAGCACGGGGTAAGCTCGTTGGCCTTGCCGGCGGGGACCTCGTCTACCAGTATGCCGCGCAGGGGATGGCACTTGACGCCGAGGGCGTGGGTGACCTGCATCATATTGAAGACGTCGACATCCTCGTCGACCACGATTATCTTGTTGATCGCCGCCCGCCGGGCGGTTATCACGTCTGATATTTGCTTGGCCACCTGCCGCCCGCCTGATTTGACGCCGACTACCAGGAGGTGGGTGACACCTTCAGGCGGGGCGTAAACGTTGGTTACCGGCACGCCGTGCCGCTTCAGCCGCCGCTTGAGGCCCAGGGCGGCAGTGATGGAAGCGGCCACCGAGCTGTCATCGACGGGGACGCCCAGGCTTATCATGGTCAGTATCGGGGAGGAACGGAAGGTTACCGCCTTGACCTTCATGACCAGGCCGGTCCGTGCCTTGTCGGTGCGGTATCCGGGGTATTCCCCGAAGGGGCCTTCGGGCGCGATCATGTCCGGTAAGACCTCGCCTTCGATGATAATTTCCGAGTTGGCCGGGACCATCAGGTTGCTGGTTTCCGCCTTGACCAGCTCCACCGGCTGCCCCCGCAGGGCGCCGGCGTAGTCCGCTTCATCGGCGCCAATGGGGTACCCGGCGGTGGCCACCATGTGTGAAAGGGGGTCGGCCCCGATGGCTATGGCTACGGGCATCTTTTGTTTTCGGGGAATGTACTTTTCGCGAAACATCAGCCCGAACTGGCTGGCAAAGCTGGGGTCTCCGGTAAGGGACGTCCGGTTGTGGATCATCCAGCGGTACATTCCCCAGTTGGTCCAGCGGGTGTCCGGGTCCTGGCTGATGACGATGTCCCAGGTACCGAAGTAGCGGCCGCCGTCGCCATCGTGGATCAGGGGGACGGGAAACTGGCACAGGTCGACTTCATCGCCCAGCATCTTGTTCTGTTTGCAGGGACCGGTGCTGACGGCCACCGGCTTTACGGGGTTCTGCTCCCTTTCCTCGTATTCACGGTATATGGTGGGAACGGGGGTGTCCGGGGGCAGGCCCAGCGACACCGCCACCCGGCGGTAAGTGGCCTGGACGCCGCCCAGGATACGGTAACCGTCCGGGTAGTCCTTGATCTTCTCGAAAAACACCGCCGGGCCGAGGCTCTCGTTGGAGCGCCGGGTGATAGCCGCAGCCTCCAGCTCCCAGTCCACCTCCTCGGTTACGTGGACCAGGTCGCCCGACTTATCCAGGGCCTGGCAGAACTCCCGCATGTCGTTGAAAACCATGATGCGTCTCCTTTGCCACGGGATGGGAACAAGGGTGTCCGAGAGGAAGAAAACACTAACTTATACAACAAAAGAGACGGCGGCGTCAATGCTGTGGCGCCTTGCGGCTACACCCCCGATATGGTAATATCTTTGCGGGCTCATCTTCTTGCCGGGGTGTAGCGCAGCCTGGTAGCGCACCTGAATGGGGTTCAGGTGGCCGACGGTTCAAATCCGTCCACCCCGATAGCTGCCGACCGGTTCGTTCTTCACCAGTTCCTTCAGGTAGTCCCGGAACCGGTCCGTGGACCCCAGCACGTCCTTCCTAGTCAAGGCAAACAAACGCATTAATCCCTGGGTAGCTGGACTCGTCCCTGAACCCGACGCGCATACATGTTTCGGGGTCAGGGACGACCCCGAATACCGTGGTGGTACTAGTACTCCGCCCCCCTGGTATTAGTTCTTCCGGTGGTTTTGTGCGCACAAAAATGGCCTTTTTTTAGCCCTGGAACTGGAAAAAGGGCTATGGACTGTCTCCGATACCGGATGGTATCTTTAAGGCGTATCGTATTTGACGGTACATCCTGCAACAAAAGCCCGTCCAAGGAGGCACTCAGATGACTACAAGCGAAGCTGCGCTGCGAAGGCTAGCCGAAAAAGGGGCCGCTCCGTCGCATCCACTGGCCGGAGTGGTAGCCAGGGGAGGCAAGACAATCCAGTACCGGCCCGGGATCGCTGCCGCTTCGGGCGTAGCCACCGCGCCGGCCCAGGTCCGTGGACCGGGTATTGTTGGCGCCACCCTGATGATTGTGGCCGCCCTGGTCGGTCTGCTGTGGGTGCTGGGTTTTGGGTTGGGGTTCATTGCTTACCTGGTTATGGGTGGATAAGAAGCTATCAGCTATTGGCTATTGGCACTTTAACTCCGCGCCCCGGCGGGCGCCTGTTAGTGGTGGGTGTAGCGCGCAAGATGATGGGGTGAAGGCTTAATCGTGATTGGCGCGCGCCGCCCCGCTGCCGCCGCTAACCAGGGCACGCGGTCCGCCTCTGGCGGATGCCGCTACGGGCGGGTTGCCATGCTTTTTCCCCTTCCTCTGTCCCCTTCGCCTCACTCCGTGGCCGTGTTCAAACCCACCGCTAACCATGGGCACGCGGCAGCGTGCCGCTACGGTGGGGCTAATCGGGCGTGCCGCTACAGGGCGGGCTAACCGGCCCATGCCCCTTTCCCTTGCCCCCATGGTTAGCCCCTGCAACCGCGATCCCACTATTTGATTTTGGCCTTGGCTCTGGTTTATGATACGAGTATGAAGTGGGAAAACCATGTCCGCTCAGGCGGGGATCCGCGAGAGGCGGATGGTACCGGTATTTCGGAGCAAAGATCAATCTTCAAATGAGGAGCTAGATCAGTGGTAGTTTTGGGCCATACATAAATGGCCTGGCTTAGCTTAAAGGACCAGTCACTATGGCCTGAAGCGGAGACTACGCCTTTTCTGGTTGAGGATGATGCCAGCGATGTCTTTTCTTTACAACCTTTCCCTGCAAAAAAAGATCAGCTTTATTGTTCTGGCCGGGCTGGCAGTCACCCTGGGACTTTTTGGCTGGATCGGGGTTCGCGCCGCCCAGGAAAGCACCAGGCGGATGCTTGAAGAGCGATTGAGCCGTGCCCAACTGGTGGCCGGATATCTGGATGCGCTGCTCCTCCATGCGGTGCATGACCTGAGAGACCTAACGACCAAGCCGGGGATTACCAGCCCTCAGGAGGCCCCATTCAACGTGGCCAAGATCCAGCGAGACTTCAAGGAAATGGGGCTGAATACACACGAGGTCTTCGCGACCGGCAAACAGGGCAGTGTCTTGTGGCGCATCGCAATCGGACCGGTTGTGCCTGGCGGTCCCCTTCCCGACCTGTCGGGTGCCTTTGGGGATAAGTATTATCATATCTCAGATTCGATGAGCGGCAGCGACACCGGCAGACCGCCGACAATTCTGCTGGCGGTCCACAGCCCGTCCGGTGAAGGGCCAGGGGGACTGACACTGGGCGTCATCGTTGACGCCATGCACTGGGGCGCCGAAGGCTTTTTGAAACCGGTGACCGCTGGAGAAAAAGGATATGCCGAGATCGTGGATGGCAAAGGCACGGTACTGAGCCGAAGTTCCCCCGGCCTACCCCCGAAGGCTGACGAGGTTAGCGACCATCCCGGCAAGTTTTCTGATCTTATCCGGGAGGGCCAGGCAGTAGTTAGCACCTGTCACCGGTGTCATGCGGATGAAACCGAGGTGCCCCGGCGGGGTGACGTGATCGCTTTCGCTCCGCTATCGATGACTTCATGGGGGATTGGTTTGAGGCAGCCGGAGGAAGAGGCCCTGGCGTCGGTGCGGGATCTCCAGAGACAATTGCTTTTTTTCGCCACGTTGCTGGCGGTTGCCGGGCTCATACTTGTCGGTTCCCTGACGCGGAGTGTGGTCAAGCCCATTAAGACACTTACCCTCGCTTCGAAGAAGATCGCCGGCGGCGACCTGGAGGGGAACATCGTGAACCACAACCGCGATGAGATCGGTGAATTGTCGCGGACCTTCGACCTTATGCGGCTCAAACTCCGGAGCACCCAGCAGGAGCTAGAGCAGTGGAACAAGGGCCTTGAGGACACGGTGCGCCAGCGCACCGCGGAAATATCGTACCAGCTCGAAATAGCCCGGATACTGGGCTCGACGCTGGCGCTGGAACCGTTGCTGGAAAAGATGATGTCCAAGTTGACCGGCTTTATAAGGCCGGTGCAGGGGGCCGCTTATTTGCTGTTCCATGACGCCGGCAAGAAAGGACTATCGGTAAGGGCCACCGCCGGTGAAGCTATCGGTTACGGGAATCTGGAGGCTCCCTTCCAAAAGATCGCGGAAGAGGCATTTAACAGCGGACTGACGCAGTACAACCCCTGTCTTAATCCGGCCCCGGCGATGAGTGATATGGATGACAAGAGGGTTGCCAGTTGTGTCGGCGCCCCGATAATGACTTCGAGCGGCGCCGCCGGGGCGCTGCTGGTCATAGGCAGGAAAAATCTGGACCAGGTGGGCCCCCAGGAAATTCGATTGATCGAAGCTACCGCCCAGCAAATGGGCGTGGCCCTGGAAATCGCCAGGCTTCATGAGAAAGTAGAGGAGATGGCCGTCCTGCAGGAGCGCGACCGGATGGCCAGGGAAATCCACGATGGCCTGGCCCAGACCATGGCCTTTCTCAACCTTCAAATCGCCGCCGTCCGGGACCAACTGGTAAATCGAGACCTGGAAAAGGTCAGGACCGAGCTGGACAAAATGGCCAAAGCCACCGCCGACGCTTATGATGAGGTCAGGGAAATCATCGTCGGGCTGGACTCTGAAGCCAAGCTGGCACAGCGAGTGTCGGACATGGGTCTCGAGCCGGTGCTCGGCCAGGTGGTCAGCAAATTCAGTGAACAAAGCGGCATTTCCGCGGACCTGATGATGACCAGGGACGGCGTGGGCTACCTTTCTTTTGGCGTGCAGGTGCAGTTGGTCCGCGTGGTCCAGGAGGCCCTGAACAATATCCGCAAGCATGCCCAGGCCACCAGTGCGGTAGTCAGACTTGAGAAACGCGAGAAGGAGCTTGCCCTTGAGATTGCGGACAATGGCAGGGGCTTCGTTCCCGGGGTGCTGCCGGGGGAAAAGCATTTTGGAATGGCCATGATGAAGGGCAGGGTTGAATCGCTGGGCGGGCATCTTGAAATACAGAGTGTTCCCGGTGCAGGCGCCAGGGTCCTTGCCTTGCTGCCGCTGGACCACGGGGGGACAGCCAGTTGACCGAGAAACTCAAGATTCTTGTCGTTGACGATCACCGGCTGTTCCGGGAAACCCTGGCCGCCCTCCTTGGCGCCCAGGAGGATATGGAGGTACTGGGCGAGGCCAGGGATGGGGCGCAGGCGGTGGAAAAAGCCAGGGACCTTATGCCGGACCTTATCTTGATGGACCTGTCCATGCCCGGGACCAACGGTCTGGAGGCGACCAGGCTGATCAAGGCTGAAATGCCCTACGTAAAGATAGTGATGCTCACCGTTCACGACGATGATGAAAATCTTCTTGAGGCGGTCAAGGCCGGGGCCCAGGGTTACCTTCTCAAAGATATTAGCAAGGAAGAGCTACTGGCTTCGATCCGGGGAATATCGCAGGGAGAGGCGCCAATTTCAAGGATAATGGCGGGCAAGATCCTCAAGGAGTTCTCATCGATAACCCAGCAAGCCCCCGGAAACGCCATTCCCTATGAGGACTTGACCATCAGGGAGCAGGAAGTGCTGCAACTGGTGGCCCGTGGGGCCAGCAACCGCGAAATAGCTACCGCCCTGTTCATAAGCGAAAATACGGTCAAGAATCACCTGCGCAACATCCTGGCCAAGCTTCATCTGCAGAGCCGCTA
>CAZFEA010000127.1:3140-8882 GCA_964518085.1 uncultured Dehalococcoidia bacterium | reverse complement strand
TCGCGTTGATAGGCCATTTTCATCCTTCATGGTGCCCGCCGCAAGCGGGCATGGGAGCTTGCTCCGAAAATACCGGTAGCACAGGCGTCCCTGCCTGTGAGACATCGTTTTCATTGCGTGATGGTGCTCGTCGGCGGACATGGCTGATTGCTCCGAATAAACCTTATCACTGGCCTGGCACGGTCCATTAATTGCCTCCCGCCTGGAAAATGCTTCCAGCGATCTTTCGAATTTCGCCGAGCGCCTTTAAATACTCTTCGTCGGGCGGGACGCTTCCTGGCGGGGGCAGTATCGCGGGATCAAAACCGTCTGTGGCAACGTCCAGCCGCAGAGAGGGGTAGCCATGAGCCGGGGCAAACAACGAAGCCCCTTCCTTGCTGGCCATCCAGTTGACGAATAATCTGGCGGCGTGGGGATGCGGCGCCTTATCATACATGAAGATATTTCCGGATCCGGTGCCCAGGAATGGCGGCTCCTTCAAAATGGCGAAGGCAACCGGAGCGCCCAGGCGCCTAAATTCGGTTAGCATAGATGTGCTTTGGCCGATGCCAACCGGATACTTGCCCCGAGCGACCCATTCCAGTAACAAACGCTGGTCCCGGGTCAACATCGGGTCCTGGCGAGAAAGCTGCCGCAGTATTTCCTGTGTCTTCTCCATTCCGTAAATTTGCGTAGCCATGAGGGCAAAGAAGCTCGGCCCGCTGCCCGCAATGGCCGGATCGGACAGGACTATCTTTCCCTTCCACTGCGGTTTAAGGTAGTCCAGGAAAGACGTTATGTCTCCTGCCTTGATCAGGTCAGTGTTGTAAATAGAAGGGCGATTGGCGCCGGCAACGAGGGTCAAGGCGTGCCCTGCCCTGTCCAGGTAAGGTACCTTGCCATTTCGCCACCTGGATGGATCAGTGACTTCCGGCAATTCGAGCACGGTTCCCAGGGGCACGGTCATTTGAAGGGGCTTGATGTCGATATAAAAAGTGCTGTTGCCGCTCAGGCCCACATCCGCCAGGAACAACCCGGCTCTCCTTTCGGCTGAAACCTTGGCGACAACCTCGGCGGGGCGACCTTCAATAGTCTCCAGGGTAATTCCATATTTGCTCCTGAATCCCTCTTTTATGGCTTTAGTAGCGGCCCCCAGTACGTCGGCGTAGAGATTGACACTTCCCTCTTTCTGGGCTTCTCTGACCAGTTGTGTCCAGCCATCGACGGGTGAGGCAACCGTTGCGGTGCCGCGCGCAGCGCCTCCAGGCGTTGCTTCACCGGCAGCGCCGCAACCGGTGGTAAGGAAGAAAATGGAGATCAAGCTATAACAAATGAGGTAAGGCAAATTGTTCACGTTTTCTCCCGCTCAGCACTCGCAGGCAAAGGTGTTCCTGGTGAAGCCCAGCTCGGCTTCGGCCTCGTCCAGCAACCGGTCCCATTTCGCCGGCAATTCTATGGTGGCAGTGGTAGGCCCGGCAGGGCCGAGGCCCACCGCCATATAGTAAGAGTGGCCCGATTGTTCTCCCCCGGCCACGACGACCATGATGTTTTTGGCCAGCCGGGTTATTGGCAGGGGATCGCTTATTTGCTCTGAGGTTAAGCCCAGTCTGCCGATCATTTTCGGCGTCAGGTACTCGCCGAAACCTACCCGGTAGATTTCAGACAAGGGAATCTTCGAGTTCTCCCACAGAAAGTCCTTGACCTCTTGCTTGGAAAGTCCGAGGACGGAGGCAAACCCCCGGGCGGTGCCCCTGGCCACCAGCACAATTCCCGGACAGCCGTTGGCATAGGAGCCGCTGCTGAAATAGTTGCTGTTAGGGGCCCTGAGGACGCCGGACAGCCGGTACAGGACTGACAGCACCCCCTCCCTGGTCAGCTCGGCGCCGCCCCCCCCGACATTGACGCCGCTGTTGGCGGCGAAGACGGTGACGCTGTTGATCCCCCGCTGGTGGCCCCAGTAGCTGACATTCAGCGGCTGCCATCCCGGGGGAAGGCCGGCTTCATCTTCGGCGAAGACCACGTTGGCGTAGCGGGCGCCGCCGCCGTAGATGGACATCGTGCCCGAGCCCGGGATAGCCCCACCCAGGTTAAGCTGGGCCAACCTCAGGGCGCGGCCGATGCTGGCCCCTGCCGGATGCGCCGGATCGGGGCCCAGGGCGCCATAGCCCGAATTAAGACGTATTTGACCGGCAACCGGCCCGTTGACGATGACCACCGGATGGATCGCGCAAGTGGTAGACTGGACCGATTGGTGTCGCAGCGCCGGGGCAACGAAAGCCTTTACCGCGGCGATCAACACCGGAAGATATTCCGGCCGTCCTCCGGTCATGGCCAGGCAGACCGCCAGCATCCGTACGGTAGCAATGCCGCCCCGCGGAAGAATCTTGCCGACCACGGTATCCGGGGAAAGGTCCGTCCCCCGGAGAATGTCGTTGACCCGGTCCTCGGTCGCCGGGAGCAACGGGAGCCCATCCCCCCACAGGTTGCGCAAGAAAAGCCGGTTCATGGAGGCTATGGCTTCCGGATAATCTCTGGCGGCGACCGTCACCGCAGAGGGCAGGATGACCCCTTTCTTCTTCGTTTTGGGCTGCCATCCGGTCAGGGCGTAGACAACCCTGTCTATGTTCTCATCTATGGGAGCCAGGTCGCTGGCAGGGAGGAACATCTCCAGGGGAAACTCCATTATGCAGGGCGACTCGGGAGGGAAACCCATCCCGGCAAAAGCGTTATTCACCACACCGGTAAATCCCTTGCGGGTGATGACCATGGTGGGTAAGCCAGCTTTCTCGATTATCGCGGCAGCCCGACCGGCGCCTGTTGAACAGCCGCCTCAGCCCGCGTTTCCTATTATGGCCGCCTGCCCTCCCTTCTGGCGGACCAGGTCGGCGATCCTCTGGTCCTGGATTTCGTGGGTACCCTCGGGAAATTCGGTGTAGGGTATTATCTTGATGTCCGGATACTTTTGTTGCAGCAGCGCCCGGATGCGGCTGAATATTCTTTCGATCTCCCACTTCCCGTTGGATATCTCGCATACCGTCTTGCCGGCCAGGGTATCCAGACGGGAAGCGTGCAGTTCGGTGATCTCGATAGGCCCGGTGGGGTCATAAACTTCCAGCGCCAGCGCGGAAAGAGTAGTGGTCACGTCAGTCCTCCTTTTGACTTCAATTTCCCTCCCCCCTTTTCACCCTTCACTTCAGCAAATCCCGGTATATCTCGGCAGCCACCGTCTGATACTGCCTTTTTATTTTGGTGATCTCAAGCCCCCGGAGTTGGTCGTGATATTTGACCCCGGGCTGACGTACCTCGTAGGGCTGGAGGAAATCGGTGGGTACGTCTTCCCTGGCGCTCTGGGCGCCGAAAGCCTGGGAAGCGATGATTTGACCCTCGCGGCTGAGCAGCCAGTTAATGAACAGGGCCGTTGCTTTGGGCTGCGGCGCTCTGTTGAGCATGGCCACACCACCGCCTTCGCCGCCCACATAGGTCCCTTCCGCGGCGGGGTCGGGCCTGATCGGCGCCCCAGCCTTGATGAACTCGGTTGTTATTTCTATTTTCAGGCCGATGGCTACCGGGTATTTTCCCCGGGCCACCCATTCCGTCTGCAAGCGGGCATCCCGGGTGAAGGCCGGTCCCTGCTTTGCCAGGTTACGCAAATAGTCCAGGCCGTTGGGAAGCATTTCACCCACAAAGGTGACGAAACCGTTGCCGGAACCTGACATGGTGGGGTCGCGGAATGATATCTTCCCTTTCCATTTAGGGTTCAGTAGGTCGTAGTAGGACTTTATCTCGCCTGCCCTGACAAGGTCGGCATTCACCCACAGCACCTGGCTGGGGAAGGCCAGGAACATCATCTGGAAGTGGCTCGGGTCAATCCATGCCAGGTCGCCTCCCCACCAGGCTTTCCTGTCCATCGCCTCGGGCAATACCAGGACTTTATCCAGCGACTCCAGCGCCCCTTCAGGCCCGAGATTGGCCACCACGGAATGTCCGCCGATGAACATGTCCGCGCTGTAAATTCCGGACCGCCGCTCGGCCAGTATCTTGGGAACGATCTCTTCCGGCTTGCCCGAAACGAACTCCAGACCGATTCCATACTTTGCTTTGAACGCCTTATTGAGGGCATCCCTTACTGTTGGTCCCATCGAAGAGCCGATCATCACCGTACCCTCTTTCCTGGCCTCGGCCACCAGCTTATTCCAGTCCTGCTGGAAGGTGGTGTCGGCAGTAGGCGCCTTCTTTTCAGGGGCCGGCGGTGACGCCGGCGTGACAGCCGGAACGCAGGCCGCGCCGGCCAATCCCGCGGCCACGACCAGGACCGCAATTACACACATCACCGTTTTCATCGTCTTGCTCCTTGTCTTATGTCTTTTGACGCCCTGCCTGCCATTCGGGGCATTCATCCAGTTGTTCGAAGCCGCAGGCCATATCCATGCCCATGATGTCGTACCAGTTCGGTTCCGAGCATGCCAGTCTGGCCGGCTGGGAGGGACTGCTGTTAAAGTGCTGGATAACCACGCCGCCGGCGATCACCGGCGACAGGACCACGTCTTCAGGCCCCCAGTCGTACCGCACTCCGTTAATCATGGAATAGCCATGCCCTTCAATAACAAAGTGGACCCTGCCTCCCTGGAACTTCTGTCTTCCCGAATGGCTGCCGGGCGGAATTTCATGTATCCAGAACAAAAGGGATTTCATGGCCACATCGTCAAAGGAAGGATGGACGTACCAGCGGTAGATGCCCATCCGGTTGGTCTCCGTTTTCTGGTCTTTTTCCCTGACGATCCAGCGGGCTTTACTCATGTAGTCGCGCCAGCGATTGCGGCGGAGGAACATCTCATCCAGCAAACTGTCCGGGTTGCCTTCGATGATAATTGGCGAGCCTTCGAGGAAAGCCCGGTCAGGTACAAAATCCCCGGGCCGGTAAAGCTCGGGCTTCTTGTCGCCTTTCCAGTCCGGGGCATCGGTCACCTGGCGGGTCTCATTGGCGGTGGCCTCCATGAAGGGCCAGAACATCAACACCAGTTGCCCGCAGGGATTGCCCTCGTCCATGTTAAAGTGCTGGTGTGAATTTTCGGTGCGGGTGACCGGCAATATCTCCAGGTCCCCCTTTTCCCAGTCCAGGTTGACGCCGTTGTTAACCGTGCGCCCTTTGCCTTCGAGGCAGAACAGCAGCCGGCCGCCGCCGCGGTGAGTATGTCTTCCCCGGGCCATCTTCTGCTGGTTGGTCCGGCTGACGCACCAGCCTGGGGCGCAGATCTGGTCCCAGTTCCCGGAATCGCAGTACCGTCTGCCGTATCCATGGCGGCTCTGGCGCCAGGGTATCTCCTGCGCCCGCAGCAGGACTTTGCCCTGTTCCCGCTGGCGGCTTTTCTCTATTTTGAATAGCAGGTTGGCATCGTACTGGTCCATGCCGGGTTCGGCTTCTCGGTCCCGTTCTTTGAGTCTTTCCATACTACTTGATAATCCCAACCTTTCGCTGTAGTTCCTTGGTGTAGGTCAGGACCTCGGGCGGCGTGCCCAGCACCTCTTTCATGATCGATGCCGTCTGGTCCCCGATGCCCACGACGAAAATATCGGTATCCACCTTTCCCATCAACTGCTTGAACTCACGGCTTCTGGTCATTTCATCGTAAGCCCTGGTGAGGATTCCCATTACATTATCCGGGGTCCCCGGAGGCGCCGCCAGGCTCTTGTCTATCAGCTTGGGCCCGATCCAGGCCACGTAAGCCTGTCCGGGAACTCCTGTGGGCTTCTTGTCCCCGAATA
>CAZFEA010000127.1:0-3130 GCA_964518085.1 uncultured Dehalococcoidia bacterium | reverse complement strand
CACGGACCGCACGGGACACAGGGGCTCCCCGATCCGAATACCTCGGAAGAGGTGGGAACGTCCGGCAGGTCGTGACGGCGCACTAACTTGCCCCCAACCACGCTGTCCTCAACCGCCAGGTTCTCGGTGAGACCTTCCTGTGTCAGGCGATTGATTATGGTGATGTTCGCCGAGCCGATAAGGTCTATCTCGCCGCGACGCAGCGCCAGCTCCATTTCACTGGTGCCGCCGTAGCCGGGGACCCATCTGAGGTTCCAGCCCAGGAACTCTTTGCCCCAGATGAGAAGCGCCTGCCAGGTCTCTTCGCCCTCCTTGGTGCCCACCACCACAGGGGGTGATTTGGCATCCGTCAGGCGTTTGGTCAGCCCTTTGCGTATCAGGAGTACATTTGCCGCCCGGCTGATGTTGCCGACGTACCTGTACCTGGTGAGGTCATATTTGCTGATGTCCCGGTTCTTCATCTGCATGGCTATGGGCGACGAAGAGTTCTGCAGTAGACCAAACCCGTCCGGCCTGGTCTTCTCATAGAATATGTTGTTGGCTACCGCTCCGGCGGCGCCGGGCTGGTTGCGTACGATGATCCTGGGGTTGCCGGGAATGAATTTGGGCAGAAACGAGGCCGACACCCGGGCTACCGTATCAGTCCCACCGCCGGCCGCCGATTCCACGGTAATCTCGATGGTCTTACCCTGATAGTATGGCGCCTGGCTTTCCCTGGCCGGGGCGACGGTAGCGGCCACGGTTGGCGCTTTTGTTGCCGGCGGGACGGACCTGGGAGGCGGCGGGGTGGCGGTGGCGGCAGTGACCACACGGGGCGTGGCCGCGCCCGGCGGCACCGCCGTGGTTGTTGCCGACGTGCATGCGGTTAGAGCCAGGAAAACCGGAAAAGAAACCAGAAATGCCAATTGCCATCTGCTCACAGCAGCTGCCCTCCTTAATTTCCCGGAAAATAGCCGGTACCATCCGCCTCCGGCGGACGCCCCCCGGTGACACAACGTTTTCATCCCTGAGTTGTGGGCGTGGCCCACGGGTACTTACCTGTTATCTCGTGTCCGACCCGGACTTAAGAACCCGCATCGGCCACGATGCTCACACACGACTAACGAGTGATTATAGCATGGCCGTCAACCGGTGTCATTGACGTCGAGAATCGTATCAGCTATCATGATGTCATGGAACGCACCACTATTTCGATTCCTGACGAATTGCTGAAGCGTCTGCGGGTGATCGCTTTCGAGCGGGGCACATCCATCGCCGCAGTGGTCCGAGAAGCCCTGGACGAGAAGGTGAAGAGTTATCGTCCGCGGCCCCGCAGTTGGGGCGTTGGAGCTTCGGGTCATTCAGACACAGCCAGCAACGCCGGCGAGATGCGGCCTGAGCCACGGTCATGGCGTTAGTTCTGGACACCGGGCCATATGCGACTCTCGACCGGGACGATGCCCAGTACCGGCGATGCCTGGACATTCTGCAAAACACAGCCGAGGACGCGCTGCAGCTACTTCCGGAGGATTAGGGTCCCGGGCACGAGAAGTGTGGGCGGTACTTGACGATAGATACCAGAACGTTTGATTGATTAGCTTTTACTCTATAGTTGCTGTCGGTGTCTAAATCCGCATGCCTTCTAGCTTGGAAATGGCGTTTGTCCATCAAATGTCCTTTACACGAAAGTCTCGGAATTCAAATAATGGAACGTCATCCTCCAATGCGGTGATTACTTCACAGGCTGTTTCTGCTGATGCTTTGCGGAGATTCCTGATCAGTTCAAAGGCAGCGGTCGGTATCAAGTCAGCTTCAATCAAGTGGAAACTAAACGTCCTTGGATTTCCTAACAGAGATTTAAGATAGACTAGGTCTGTCTCATAATGCTCTGAGTTTGATCCTTTATCGCCAGGGTCTACTATGAAATGCAGGTACGCCAGGTGTGAGCGTTCTGTTTCATAACAGGCTGATGCGGCTCGATGCAGCATCTGGTAGACAGCTTTTGAGAAGTCATCTGAGCGTAGTTCTCTTGTAGCATGTTTTTGGATTAGAGCTAACCATCCTGTCAATACCCGTAACCGGTTTGTCGGGTTATCTCCTTTCATCATCCATTCCTCGACCGTATCGTAGCGCGGCTCCTTCCACTTCGCTTCTAGAGCTAATGCCTCGGTATGCGACCTTACCATCAAATCTGTATGTGATGCTTTCCCCTTTCCTTTAGGAGCTTCGACGGTAAATTCTAGATGAAGGTCAGAACCTGGACTTATTCCCATCTTTACCAGCATGGACTCGAACTTTTCTTCATCTTTCAGTAAAGCAAATAACGGCACGGTCGACCTGGTAGGAGACTGAAATTCTTTTGGTGAATAAAGAGGCAATGCTTCGGTCAGACGATCCAAAGGTTTTTAACCCCGAAATTTTTAGCTTCCGGAGAATAACTTTAGCGCCAATCCTTGTGATGACGGGATTTATAATAGAGATATTCGCCATAATGAAAAATCCTAAAAAGCCATAGAACTCACCAACCACAAACCCTATAATGGCGAAGTGCTCTTAATAAACAAACCGCTTCACTGGACATCTTTCGATGTTGTCAACAAAGTAAGATATCTGATTAAAAAATCTTTGAACAAAAAAAGAGTTAAAGTAGGCCATGCAGGCACCTTGGATCCGCTCGCCACCGGTTTGCTCATTGTTTGCACTGGGAAACATACCAAAAGAATTGCAGAATATCAGGAAATGGAAAAGGAATACACCGGGAAACTGATGTTAGGCGCCACAACACCTTCTTATGAGATGGAAACACCGGTTAATAAAGCGTATAATACCGGCTCCATAACCGAAGCGATGATCATAGAGACAGCAAAAAAGTTTATCGGAAATGTCAGTCAGTTCCCTCCTGCTTTCTCTGCCGGAAAAATCAACGGGGAAAGGGCATATAAAAAAGCCCGGAGAGGAGAAACAGTAATTATGAAGCCAAAGTCAGTTGTGATAAAACAATTTGATATTACCGGAATAAAATTGCCTGTAGTTGAGTTTCGCATTATATGCAGTAAAGGCACGTACATACGCTCTTTAGTTCACGATTTCGGGAAGACATTGAACAACGGTGCGTATTTAAGTTCTCTATGCAGAATGCGTATCGGCAATT
>CAZFEA010000126.1:0-8904 GCA_964518085.1 uncultured Dehalococcoidia bacterium | reverse complement strand
CATTTTGATTCTTGATCTTCTGAGGACGGGCATTTATGGCTATTCCAACCCGGTACACCGGGGAGATCTACGAGGCCTATACCCGGGCCGGTTACTGGACCGAACTGACGCTGGCCGACTGCTGGGACAACAGCGCTGCCCGGTACCCTGACCGGGAAGCTATCGTAGATTCGCGGACCAGGCTGACCTGGGCACAGGCAAAGAGATGGATCGACAGGATGGCCCTGGGCTTTCTCGAACTGGGCCTGAAAAAGGATGACCTGGTGGTGCTGCAGTTGCCCAACAGTGTTGAGTTGACCCTGTTGCGTGTGGCCTGTGAGAAGGCCGGCCTTCTTTCTTTGCCGGTGCTGCGGACATTCCGGCATGCCGAGATGGAGCATATCCTTACCTATTCGGAAGCCGCGGCCATCGTTATCCTGATTGAGTTCCGCGGCTTCAATTTCGAGCAAATGATCGCCAACCTCAGACCCCGTTTGCCGCGGCTCAAGCATGTCATTTTCGCCGGCAAAGACGTGCCGGAGAAGGGGCTATCCATAGACGGGATGGTTGCCGGGCCACTGGAAAAGCATTTTCCCCCGGATTACCTGCGGCTGAAGAAAACGCCGTGGAACGAGTTTTCCCTGGTGCTTCATACCAGCGGCACCACCGGTGTGCCCAGGCTGGGCGAATTCCCGGTTTGCTGCAACGTGTACCTGGGCCGGGCTACGGCCAACACGTTGCATGTGACCCCGGAAGACGTGGTGTTCACCCTGAGTCCCGCCGGGCTTGGTCCCAGCATGCCGGCCTACCTGGCCGCGCCGCTGGTCGGCGCCAAAATCGTCATGCAGGAGCATTACACTGCCGAAGACGCCCTGAAAGTCATTGAAAAGGAGCGGGTCACCGTGATGGGGGCGGTACCGGCGCAGCTAGCCATGTTGTCGGCGGCGCTTTCCGGCAAGAAATACGACACCAGTTCGCTGCGGGTGGTCCGGGTCACCGGTTCGCCGCTGGCTTACCAGGTGGGCAAGGAAGCCGAGGAAAGGCTGGGAGCGAAGGTTATCCAGTCTTACGGTTCGGTGGATTTCAGCGGCGTCTCTTCGGGGCGGCTGGAAGACCCGCAGGAACAAAGGCTGCTGACCGTCGGTTATCCCAATCCGGGAAACGAGGTCCGGTTGGTGGATGAATCGGGAATCGATGTTCCGCCGGGGGAGGTGGGCGAAGTGTGGGGACGGGGGCCGACGGCCATATCGGGCTACTTCAAGGACCCGGCCTATACTCAGACGGTGTGGCAGGATGGCTGGTGCCACATGGGAGACCTGGGCAAATTCGATGGCGCCGGAAGGCTCCAGATCGTCGGCCGCAAGAAGGAAGTGATTATCCGCGGTGGACAGAACATCTATCCTGCCGAGATCGAGGCCCTGCTGGTTACGCATCCGTCCGTCGCCGCCGCCGCCGTGGTTCCTATGCCGGACAGGATCATGGGGGAAAAGGCCTGCGCCTTTGTGGTGCCCTGGGGCGGTGGGGCGGTGACCGGCGAAGAGATACTTTCCTTTCTCCGGGGCAAGGACATAGCCCCCTACAAATTGCCCGAGCGGGTGGAAATAGTGGACGGCCTTCCGATGGTTGGCGACGGGCAAAAGGTGGATAAAAAGCTGCTGGCCCGGAGGATTGTTGGGGAGAATTCATAAGCTGCAGTGGCGAGCCACGGGTGGGGTGGTGATTGGCGGGGTGCGGCTCGCCCGCCAGAGACACCGACTTCGGCAAAATTGGGGCAATGGGGTGTAGTGGCACGCTGCGCGTGCCGGGGCGGGGGGCCGTACCCGCACGCTGCGCGTGCCGGGATGGGGGCGGGGAACCCCGTAGCCGCGAGCCGCTGGCTCGCTCTTGCATTTCCGATGTTGCGATAGGAAATACGAAAACATGATGTACAAGAAAAGATGTGCGGGCCGGTTAATTCTATCCTGGACCATTTGAGGGCGAGCCATCGGCTCGCGGGTACGGGAAAGCCCCCGCCCCCGGCACGCGCAGCGTGCTGCTACGCCACTACGCCCCGGCACGCGCAGCGTGCTGCTACGCCCCTACATGGGCAGTTGCTCTTGAAGGAAAGCGCCGTCACCGGTTTCGCATACCCTTTGAAATGCGGCGACTACCCGGGGGTCGAACTGCGTGCCCGAGCAGCGGATAATTTCATCACGGGCTTCCTTTCTCGATCGGGAATGACGATAGGGACGGTCGGTCGTCATGGCATCGAAGGCATCGGCCACGGCAATAATCCTGCAACCCAGGGGTATGCTCTCACCCGGCAGGGTCTGCTGGAATCCCTTCCCGTTATGATGAGCGTGATGATGCCGGGCCATTTCGACAATATTCTGGTTGACCACGGGCTGGATTACCCGGGCGCCCAGGTGGGGGTGAGTCATAACGTAGCTGTACTCTTCCATGGTCAGGCGGCCTGGCTTATTCTGGATGGCCGGGTCGATGGCTATCTTGCCGGTATCGTGGAGCAGTGCCCCCCAGCGCAGGTCCTCCATCTCCCCGGTTTGCATACCCAACTCTTTACCTATAGCCAGCGACAGGTCAACGACGCGCCGGGAATGACCGGCGGTATATTTGTCTTTGGCCTCAATGGCGGTGACCAGCGACTCCATGGCGCCCAGGAAAATCTTTCGCATTTCCCCGGCCTGATAGTCTACTTTGTCCTCCAGGTGACGGCGGTATTGCTCGACCCGGAGTTCGGTACGCTTTGAGCGCATGGCGTCACCGATGCTGCGTACGACTTTGTCCAACTTGAAAGGCTTGATAATGTAGTCTTGAGCCCCGCACTTCATACATTCGACGATGCCTTCCGGGTCTACCACCGATGTGGCCATGATTATCCCTACGCTGGGATAAGCGGAAACAATTTCGGGAAGTAACTCCTTACCCGATTTGCCCGGCATCTTGATATCCAGAATGATGAACTCCGGCGGGTTCTTTTTGATCGCTTCCATTGCGCTCCCGGCGTCGGGCGCCTCGTCGCAAAGATAGCCGGCCATAGTGAGAGCCATTGACAGGGTCTTCCTGACCACCTCTTCATCATCGATTACCAGTATCCTGGCTGGAGCGCCGTCAATCCATGCCAGGGAAACCGGTCCCTCCAGTAACTCGTTGCGGATGGCTTCTTCCTGCGCCATTTTCTTGTCGGGCATGGTAATCTCCTGTGGCTGCTGCGCCAGGCCGTGCCGGCAGACCGGGCCCAGGCTGGCGCTGGGACGCCCCGGCATTATACATCAACGGGGCGGAGACCGCCTTGTACTCCAGTCCCCGGTAACTATACAACGCTCCACCCACCGAAAAGTTACCCTGAGGTATAGTTGGGGGACATACTGCGGTATAGGATTTCCTGTGTTGCAAGGGTCGAGGGATAAGATTGAGATTTGTTACGTGGAACTTGGAATTTGTTTGAACCTGGTGCTTGGAATTTGGAGTTTTCCCGGTGATGGTGGGTTCGCGCACCCGCCCCACACCGCCAGTCTCCCTGGCGCGCTTAACCCACCCTACTTGTCGGCGCCAGGCCACACTTGCCGGCGGCCTCGGTCCTGGTCTCCATTATCTGCCTCTCCACCGTATCGATGGCCTTCCCATCCGTCCACGGGCTCATGATGAAGGACTTGAGAGCCGAAACCGGGGCCGCGCCGGCCGGGGCGTAACCGGCGTTCCGGTAGCCTGATGTCCATGACAGGAGGACGCCTTCGCCGCGCATCGAACGCTCGCTTATGGCGTCGAAAATGCACCGGTTGTACATGTTGTGAAGCTCAAGCTGGTCGCGATAGCCCGGGTCATTAAGTTCCCGCTGGAAAGCCTCTTTGGCGTCCACCTCGTCGGGATAGACACGGAACAGCGTTACCGGACCATAATTGAAATCGTTGAGCACCTTTATCCACCTGTGGCCCTCCAGCCTCTCCCGGAGCATCTCAGCCATTTCCACGTTGTGGCCGATAAGCGCCCGGTAGCCCTCCTTTCCGAACAGCTTGATATTGGCGATCGCGCCCAGGGCGCTGGCTCCGGGCCTGGAGCACTCAAGGGTATACCTGCCGGGATGATACTGGCCGAATTGAAAAAGGTAGGGCATCTGTTCGGTGGTCCGGCTGATCAGGGACAGGTCATTCCTGTCCTTGATCAGAAAGGCACTGGAAATGTACGGCGCATAGCCTGTCTTGTGCAGGTCGATGCCCAGGCTGTCTGCCAGGGACAGGTCGCCGATCCGTCGGAGCGAGTCCTGCAGCGCCGCCAGGGTCCGGGAATGAAAACCCATGGGATTGTTTTCGAAATCATAGTCCCGGAATACGGCCCACACCCAGCCGATGACGGCATCGGCATGGATATGCGGCCGGTAGTCAAGGTCGTACTCTGCGGCCAGGCGGTCGCGCAGATGGGCGATGGCCGACAGGTCGTCGATGCCAAAAGCATCTGTGGTCCCAATGGTGGCTATGATGACGGCTACCTTTTCGCCCCTTTCGAAGGCGTCCCGGAGGGTTTTCTCCAGGTCGGAAAGGTCCATCTCGTTGTCACGGGTGGAACGGACCTCGACTAGATTGTCGGTGCCTATGCCCAGCCATCCCAGGGCATTCAGCTTGGTGTAGTGGGCTGAAGCCGAGGCGGCCACTTTGAAGTCTTCGCGTATCCCGCGGCGCATGCCCTGGCCCTTGAGTATTTTTTCGATGCCTATCTTGCAGCCATAAAGAATGGTACCCGTGCCGCCAAAGGTGAACAGGCCGCCGGAGGTCTTTGGGTCATAGCCTACAAGATCGCATAGCAGGGCTACGGCGTCAATTTCAGCCTCGATGAACCTTCCGGTGTAGGCATCCCAGACCATGTTCGGGTTATATATTGATGAGGCAATGGTTGCCGTGATACTTGGGATTGTCGTGGGGGGAACAACGTTTAGCTGGGCGTTGGGATGCGCCCAGACCATCATACCCTGGCAATAGTCGGTAATCTCGTCGGTTACCTCTTCAACGGAACTCATCTTCTCGGGGAACCGGCTGGGACGGGGGCGGGTCTCGCCTTTTGCAGACAGGATGGGGGCGCTGGATTTCCGCTGGTCGAGATTATCCAGGAAATGGGATACCGTATGGATGAAATAGCCATCCATTATGGGACTTGATACCGGGGCGGGGAAAAAGGTCTTTAGCTCTTCCAGGAGTTCGGTATAATTGCTTCTTCGTTCCATAACCAGGGCATCCCCCAGAGTTCATTGCGAAAACACCGGTACCACAGGCGTCGCCACCTGTAGTGCTAAAGACATTATTCATTCAAACACCGGTAGGGACAATCAGTAAGGATACGTATATCGGCTAAGTTTCAAGTGACAAGTATCAAGTGTCAAGATTCGATTCCGTAGCCGCGCGGTTTCCGCGCCCAAGACGCTCGCGAGGAGACCTCGCTGCTACGAAGCCCTTCGTCTCTTGTCCTTGATACTTGTTACTTGATACTTGCCCTAGAGGCTGATCGGCAGCCGGGTCACTCCCTCTTTGCCTTCAAAGATTTCGCCGTCTTCTTTGTAGCGCTTCAATCCGAAATGGGTGACGGTACCCTGGACGCCTTCCAGGGGGGCCAGCTTTTCCGAGACGAAGCTGGCCACTTCGTGCATGGTCTTGCCGGTAACCAGGACGGCGAGATCGTAGGTGCCGGAGACCAGGTAAACCGAACGCGCCTGGGGAAAGCGGTAGATTCTTTCCGCCACTGCGTCGAATCCCACATTTCGCTGCGGTTGGACCTTCACCTCGATCAGGGCCCATACCTGTTCCTCGCCCAGCTTTTGCCGGTTGACTACCGCCTTATATTTGAGAATGACGTGTTCGGCTTCCGCCTTCTGAATGGCCTGCTTAACTTCTTCCAGCGGCAGGCCGGTCATCACCGAAATCTGCTCCGGGGTGGTGCGGGCGTCTTTTTCCAGTATGTCAAAAATAGCGTTGTGGTCCATGAAAGTTCCTCGGTAGACAGTAGATAGACGTAGAAGACAGAAGACAGAAGACAGAAGACAGAATGCCCCGCCTCCCATCTCCCACCTCTCACGTCTCATTTCTCATTCCTCCACCCTGACTCCTAGCTCCTGACTTCTAACGCCTGACTCCTAACTCCTAACTCCTATTGCCTTTTCCCTTTCGCCTTTTCCCTTTTCCCTTAAACCGGTGGTTTCTGCTTGTGCCACTCGGTGGCCTGTTCGTAGGCATAGCCGATGTGCAGGAGTGTCTCCTCGCTCAAGGGCTTGCCCAGGATTTGCATGCCGACGGGCAATTCGCCGGGCAGTCCCGCGGGCACCGACAGGCCGGGTATCCCGGCGATGTTCACCGGCAGGGTGCAGACATCGCTCAAATACATCTGGAGCGGGTTTGCCGCCTTTTCTCCAATTTTGAAGGGGACGGTGGGGGACGTCGGCGTTATCAGGGCATCGTACTTTTTGAAAGCTTGCTCGAATTCCCGCCGGATAAGCGTCCTGACCTTTTGGGCCTTGAGGTAATAGGCCTCGTAGTATCCGGCGGATAGGGCATAGGTGCCGAGCATTATGCGCCGTTTGACCTCGGGACCGAAGCCGAATTGCCTGGTCTTTTCCAGGGCATCCCACATGCTGGCGGTCTGGTCGTAGTGGAACCCGTATTTGACACCATCATATCGCGCCAGGTTGGCCGAAGCCTCGGAAGGGGCAATGATGTAGTAAACTGCCAGCGAATACCGGGTATGAGGCAGCGACACATTGAAGTCCACCGAGGCCCCGAGTTGTTCCAGGACCTTGACAGCGTTGTAGATGGCATCTTTTACTTCCGTTTGCATCCCTTCGACGAAATACTCTCGGGGGACACCCAGTTTGAGGCCGCGCAGGTCTATAGTCAAAGACCGGGTGTAATCGGGTACCCGCTCGTTCAGAGAGGTAGCATCCTGGCAGTCGTAGCCTGAAATGGCGTTCATTACCAGGGCGCAATCAGTAACGTCTTTGGTCAACGGCCCGATCTGGTCCAGCGACGAGGCGAAGGCCACCAGCCCGAAGCGGGAAACACGGCCGTAGGTCGGTTTCATGCCGACCACGTTACAGAAGCCGGCCGGCTGGCGGATGCTTCCGCCGGTGTCCGATCCCAAGGCGTATAACGCTTCATCCGCTGCCACGGCGGCGGCCGACCCGCCGCTGCTGCCTCCGGGCACGCGGTCCAGGTCCCAGGGATTACGCGTGGTGAAGAAAGCGGAGTTCTCCGTGGAAGAACCCATGGCGAACTCGTCCATATTGGCCTTGCCCACCAACACCATGCCCTGTTTCTGAAGCATCTCGACAACGGTCGCGTTGTAGGGCGGAATGAAGTTCTCCAGCATTTTGGAGGAACAGGTGGTGCGGATACCCCGGGCGCACATATTGTCTTTGAGAATGCACGGTATGCCCCGCAGTGGGCCGTTCTGGCCCGAGGCCAGGGCCTTATCGGCTTCGGATGCCTGTTTCAAAGCCAGCTCTTCGCTGACGGTGACCAGGGCCTTGACCGCCGGTTCGGCCTCCCTGATGCGCTCCAGGACGGATTTGGTAAGCTCCACCGAGGAGACCTCCCGTTTTCGCAGCAGGTCGTGGGCTTCGTGAGCGGTGAGTTTGTATAGTTTCAAAGGTCTTTCATCCGGCACGCGTCCGCCGCTGGCGGATGGCGGTACCGGCTGCCCCTACACAGTAGGGGCGAGCCATGGGGTGGTGTTGGGTGGATCCAGTTAGTTCCATTTTGGTCAATTTGAGAGCGGGCCGGCGGCCCGCGGCTACGGTCTACGGCACGCGCAGCGTGCAGCTACGGTCTGCTTTACTCCAGCACTGCCTTGGTGCGGAAGCAGCCGTCTTCCTCGTGCGGGGCATTCCGCAGCACGTCTTCGCGGGGGTAAGAGGGAATAACTTCGTCTTTGCGCATGATGTTCTGTAAATCGATGGACTGCGCTGTAGGCGGTGTTCCCGTGGTATCCACTTCCTGGAGGATGGTGAAGTTTTCCAGGATGTTGGAAAGCTGATCGCTGAACTTTTCCACGTCCTGCTCGCTCAATCCCAGGCGGGCGAGCAAGGCAATATGCTGTACCTGTTCGCGGCTGAGTTTCACCGGTCACTCCTGAAAATGATGGACTACATTATAGCATAGGCGGCTGGTCACGGACCCGGCACTTCTCTTGGAATCGGACGAGGTCGCCTTGATGCCAGGGCAAGGGGAATGGAGAGCAACGCCACGGTTCCCATGAGCATAAAGGCCAGCCAGTAGTTACCCCTGACGTCATAGAGCCAGCCGGTCATTACCGGCCCGGCTATGCCCAGGACCACGGTAAAACTGTGAAGCAGTCCCTGGATGGTCCCGAAGGACTTTACGCCGAAATACTGGCCCTGGAGCGCTGCCATCAGCGCCGTTCTGGCCGCGTATCCCGTGCCAAAGGTCACGATGAAGAAGACGATGTGCCAGGTTGTCCGGGTATAGGCCAGCACAAACAGTCCCGCAGCCGTAAGGAAGAAACTGATTGCCAGCAAGGTCCTGGGGTCGCGGCTGTCGGCAAACCATCCGAACATCAGCCTTCCCCCGAGACTGGCTACGACGGTGAGCGTCATAACCGTCGCTGCCGCCCGGGTGGACAGACCTATGCTTGTCAGAAAGGGAATCTGGTGGACGATTACGGCGTTGGTGGCCAGGTGTACCAGCCCTACCGCGCTGCCGAGCAACCAGAAAGCAGGTGTCCTCATCGCCTGCCGGGGGCTGAAGTCCGTTTCTCCTGACGATGCGGGCGGTGCTTTGGGGGTGGGCGGTTTTTGCCGTTCCCCATCGGGAAGCAGACCGTGGTCTTCCGGTTTATGGCGAACGGCGAAACAAAGGGGGAGGCAAATTGCAAATACCCCCGCCGCCGAGATAAAAAGTGCCTGGCGCCAGCCGAGAGACACGATCAGCC
>CAZFEA010000125.1:0-8905 GCA_964518085.1 uncultured Dehalococcoidia bacterium | reverse complement strand
AGACTTTGAATCTAGCAATTTACTTTTTAGCTATGGAACTGCGGAAGTTGGGCTAGGAGTTCACCCTGAAAAGTCAATTATGACGCGTCCGGACAGGACCTCGTCGACGGTGATCATGTCCCTCTTCAGGAATTCGTTGCCGAATTCCCGGGTGATGGTCCCCTCCTCGAAGAGCCGGCAGGTAACATAAGCGCGCAAAAAACGCTTGCCGATCTTGTTGCCGACCATGGGCCATCCGCGCACCGTTTCCAGCCTCTCCGGCCACTGGTAGACAGCCAGTCCCTGTTGCTCGCAGAAGCGTTGTATGTCAGCAAGCGCAAGCTGGCGCCCGTCGCGGGGCTGGACAAAGGCGCACAGTCTTTCGCCCATGGCCAGGTCGGGCATGCCCACCAGGGCGGCGCTGGCAATAGAGGGATGCTTGAGCAACCGGATTTCGACGGCGTCGGGGTACACGTTTTCACCGGCGCGCTTGATGGTGTCCTTCTTGCGCCCTTCAACTACATAGTCGCCACCCGGAGTGCGCGAAACCAGGTCGCCGGTATGGAAGAAGCCATCCCGGTCAAAACTCCTGGCATTCTCTTCCGGGTTCCTGAAATAGCCCTTGAAGCCCATGGGGCTCTTTATCGCCAGTTCGCCGGTCTGGCCCGGCGCCACCTCCCGGTTTTCATCGTCTACGATCCTCACCCGGGCAAATTCTTCCGGAATGTAGTGTTTGCCCACGGTGTGCTGGTGGATTTCCAGGGGCGCATCCAGGCGGGTACCGAAAAGAGGCCCTTCGGAAGTGCCAAAAACCGCGGTAAAACCAACCGGCATCCTGTCGAGGGTCATTTTGACCAGTTCCGGCCTGACCTTCTGGGCGCCGACCTCGATCACTTTCAGGGAACTGAGGTCGTATTTCTTCATGATCTCCCCGGCCTCGAGCCAACGGGTCAACTGGAGGGGCACCATGGGGATGTGGGTCACTTTATGCTGCTGGATCATGCGGAAATGGTCTTCCGGGTTAGTGGACCTGGTTACCACCACGGTCCCTCCGGAGAAGAACATGGGGCCGGCGACGGCGGCAAAGGCCATGTTGTGGGCCACCGGCGTCATGCCCATGCTAACTGAATCACCCCCCTGGTCCTTGGCCAGCCCGCCGTATTCCCAGCCACAAATATATTCGTTGTGAGTGTGTGGAATGCCCTTGGGAACGCCGGTCGTGCCGCCGGAAAGCTGTTCCACCATGATGTCGTTGGGGTCCGGTCTGAACTGCCCCAGATAGTCCGCAGGGTAGTTCTTCTCCACGGGGTCTCCCAGGAGTCGCTCCACCGGGACCCAGTCTCTCACAGGGTTACCGCCAACGGTCAAGAACAGCTTGAGAGAAGACGCTTCCTGCCTTATTTCTTCTACCATCGCGGCAAAATCAAATTTCTCGCCACATGGCACAACGATCGCTTTGGCCTGGTGCAAAGCGGTGGTGTGATATATTTCCAGCTTTCTGTGCCTGGGCAGGCACATGACCGGTACGGCGCCCAGCCTGGCCACGGCAAAGAAAATGAAGTAAAAATCGAGAATATTGGGGGTGATTGTCACCACAAAGTCGCCATACCCCAGTCCCATCTGGTGAAAATGAAGGGCCAGCCTGTCCGATTTGAACTTCAGCTCCTGCCAGCTTACCGCGTGGCTATCGTCTATTATGGCCACCTTGTCAGGCAAGGCCCGGGCATGCCGGTCGAGAAGATCGCCGGCGGTCAGGTTTCGCCAGACCCCCGCAGAGACGCAGCTATTAATCTCGTCGTCGGTGAACGGATTCCAGCCTTCGATGATCTGTGCGTGTGTTTGTCTTACCAATTGGTGTTCACCTCGTCCTCGCATAGGAGGTTTTTGCCAGAAAAGACTCAAGACTGTCGTCGCGGCCGGAAAGGATAAGCGTGTCTCCGGGTTTGACCATTTCGTCCATGGCGGGCATGACTATTATCTCGTTTCCCCGCTGTATCAGGAGAACGGCAATGCTCTCCCTGGCTTTTGGGCCGAATCCAAGCTCATCCAGTGTCTGGC
This sequence comes from uncultured Dehalococcoidia bacterium, assembly GCA_964518085.1. Classification (GTDB taxonomy): domain Bacteria; phylum Chloroflexota; class Dehalococcoidia; order JACQUA01; family JACQUA01; genus JACQUA01. The sequence goes on along the minus strand of CAZFEA010000125.1, from coordinate 6,868 downwards.
CGGCAAAACCCTGGTCTACCTCAACACGGGTAACGCCATAGTCGGAGGTCACCGGAAGGTAATCGGCGACATTGCCCATCCTTATCTGGTGAGCTACCCTGTTTCCAGCTTCGCTTTCGGGATAGACTACCTTGTCGGCTCCAATTCTGCTGAGGATGTCGCCATGCAAGCTGTTGTTTGCTTTGGCCACTATGTATGGTATTCCCAGCCTCTTGACAAGCATGGTCGCCGAAACGCTACTCTGGATGTCGGAGCCGATGGCGATGACGGCTACATCGAAATTCCTGATTCCCAATTCTTCCAATACCGCTTCATCGGTGGCATCGGCATGGACCGCATGAGTTACCTGCGTGGAAGCGTTCTGGACCTTTCGTTCATCCACATCCAGCGCCAGCACCTCATGCCCGCTCCTGGATAACGAACTGGCAAGGCTGATGCCAAACCTTCCCAATCCGATAACAGCTATCTGCTTTTTCATTTATGCCTCCTTAGCCTACCCGGACGATTTCCTTCGGATACCGGTAAATGCTTACCCGCTGCGCCCTGACCAGGGCAAGGACTAGCGTCAGCGGACCTAACCGTCCGGCAAACATGGTCACTATTATTATAAGCCTCCCGGCCACAGACAGGTCGGTGGTTACCCCTGTCGACAGCCCCACGGTGGCAAAAGCGGAAACCGCTTCAAAAAGAAGACTCAGGAAGGCGGCATCTTCGGTAATGGTCAAAAAGAAGACCACAACCGATACCAGTGCAATGGACAACATGACCACCGCCAGCGCCCGGTGCACCTGGACGGTGGCAAACTCCCGGCCAAAGGCCCCGGGGTATTCCCGGCCCCTGACAGCGCTCCAGATGGTGGCAAAAATCAGCCCGAAGGTGCTGACCTTGATGCCCCCGGCGGTTGACCCGGACGCGCCGCCGATAAACATCAGGATCATGGTGAAGAATAAAGCATAGTCGGTCATGGAACCAGTAATAATAGCACTGAATCCGGAGGTCCTGGAGGTGACCGACTGGAAAAAGGCATTGAGTATCTTATCCGCCGTCGCCATCGGCGCCAGGGTTTCCGGATTGAGATATTCGGTAGCCAGGACGACCAGTACACCCAAGGCCAAGAGTGACCCGGTGACCGAGAGCACCAGCCTGGTATCAACGGAAAATCTCACCGGTCTCCGGGAGCGGAAAACGTCTTCTATCACCAGAAAGCTAAGTCCTCCAACAATAACCAGGGCCGCGGTGGTCAGCATGACCAGGTAGTTATTTTGATAGTTGATCAGGCTTCGGAAGCCCCCGAATATGTCGAAGCCGGCATTGTTGAATGCCGAGACCGACTGAAACACGGACTTCCAGACGGCGGTCCCCGGGGGTTGTTCAGTTGAAAAATAGATGTAGAAAATTATGATGCCGGTGATCTCGGCCGCCAGGGTGAAAACCACGATATTGCGTATCAGCCTGACCGCCCCGCCCAGTCCGGTCAGACCCGTGGTCTCGCCGATAAGCAGCCTTTCACGCAGTCCAATCCTGCGCCCCAAGGCAATGAGAAAGACCGTGGTCACGGTCATGTAACCGAATCCCCCGAGCTGTATCAACACCATGATCACCATCTGCCCGAAGAAATTCCAGTAGTCGAGGGTATCAACCACCACCAGGCCGGTGACACAGACCGCCGAGGTTGCCGTAAACAGGGCATCCACAAATGGCGTAATTACACCCGAGTTACTGGAGATTGGCAGCATTAGCAGCAGCGTGCCCACACCTATCATGCCGGCGAAGCCATATACCAGCGTCCACGGCGACGCCTTGGGGACTCTTTTCTGGGGTATCCTGAGAACCGGGACCCGCCAGGGCTTAAGCCGTCGAACCCGGAACACTTTGTCTCCGGGTTTTCGTCTGTAATATGCCATTTTCCCCTTAAGGAACTTGCATTCCAGGTTCAGGCATTATATCAGATTCGGATTCCCCCGAAAATGCCGGTATCACAGGCGTCCCCGCCTGTGCGGACATGGGTTTTCATACTTCATGGTGCTGGCCGGCGAGCATGGGTGATTGTTTCGATGTTGTAAATTTGAAACATTTCTTGTCTGTCATTTTATGCCTTTTTACATAGTCCCGTGCTAAATTAGGCTGGCAATTTTGAGTTTTCCCGGATTTAAATCAACAGGAGGGAAGAAATGGAGACCTCGGTGCGCCTGAAAATAACCAGCTCTGAATTCGAGGAAGGGTCCGCCATTCCCGAGAAGTACACCTGCAAAGGGCAGGATATCTCGCCGGAGCTATGCTGGGACGAGCCGCCTGCCGGGACCAGGTCCTTTGCTCTCATAATGGATGACCCCGATGCGCCTGGAGGTGTGTTTACCCACTGGGTAATATACAATCTGGCCCCCCAAACCCGGGACATACCTGAAGGCGCGTCCACACATTCCCGGGTCGGCCCTGGCGCCCAGCAGGGCAGAAACGATTTTGGCAGGACCGGCTATGGCGGGCCATGCCCGCCGCCGGGAAGTCCCCACCGCTATCAATTCAACCTGTATGCCCTGGACCGCATGCTAGACCTCGGGGCAGGATCTACCAAACGACAGGTCCTCGAGGCGATCAAGGGACATATTCTCGCCCAGGGACGGTTGACGGGCATTTTCCCGCGATAAGTTGCCCGGTATCACAGGCGGCCCTGCCTGTGAAAAATGCGTGGGCTGCGTAGCGGCGAGGTCTCCTCGCCCGGTAGTTGGGCGCTGTCCCCTCTATGTCGACATTAGGATTGTATACACAAATTGTCATAATTATTTACCTTTTCGTAATCGAATTATATGCCTTTGTAACGGTGTTGCCGGTAATATGGACCATGTACGATCATGAAACCTGTGAGCGCGCTAAACGTCCAAGCAAAGGAGGCTCCTAATGCCCTGGTACAAGAAATCCCCCAAATATCTCTACATGGCCCTGGTGTTCATCCTGGTGGCATCGCTGGTTACGTCCGGGACCCCCATGGCAATGGCACAGCAAGCTGAACCGTCAGCTACGGGTGATCCGGGCGTCGGTCGCGGCTTCACCGCAACCATAGGAGACGCCACCTTTGGCCCGGGCCGGGAAAACGACAAGATCAGCCTGAAGGCAGATGAGATAGCGGGAAAGATGATGCAGCTCAAAGGCGACTTTGTTTCGCTGGACGTCGACCTGGATACCCTGGCCATCTCTGACTTCACCGTGGAAGGGACCACCGTATATGCGATGGTGTCACCCCAGCTAGCGCCGGTTCTGACAGACGACCTTACCCTCACCTTCGACCGCGAAAGGGTGGTTGTCGAGCGGGGTGGGGCCAACGGGATGCTCACCTTCAGAGCCGAGGACTCAAACGACGGCGGGATATTGGGATGGAGGCCCGGACCCACCGGACCGCCGGCGATGAACGTAGAATACACCCTGGCGCCGGGGCTTCGCTATGCCGGGGTGCTCACCGGTATCGATGGCGAGCAGCAATTACATTTCACCGGTCTGAAAAACGGGTTCGAGGCGTCGGTTCTCGCGCCACAAGCCCCTGAACTGGCACGGCTGGTCTCCTTCACCGCGATGTCGTCAATGTGGAACGTGCCGCGTCTGAGTCGCCTTGAAACTGAGCTGGACGGCCCCTTCGGCAGAGGCGCGTTTGTGGCCAGCATCGACGGAGTCATCTATAAGGCCAAGAAAGTTAATGACCGGACAACCATCAAGCTGAAGGCGGCGAAGGTAGCCGGCAAGACCATGCGCATTATCGGCCAGTACAATACAATGTCCATCAGCCTGGACACGTTTGCGGTAACCAATTTCACCCTGGATGGCGTTGTTCTCTTCAGCAGCGTGGCGCCGCAGCATAATACGGTCCTCACCGGCGACCTCACCATGGAGTTTGACAGGGAAAAACTGAGATTGCAACGAAACAGCCCCGCCGGACTGATGAAGTTCCGCGCCGACGATATGAATTTCTTGAAGATAATGGAGTGGTCCCCCAACCCGACGCCGCCGAACACGATGGATATCGTCTTTACCCTGGGTACCGGCATTGTCCATAGCACCCCGGAGATGTTGCCCGGCGTGAAAACAAGGCTGCCATTCAGCGGAATGGGCAAGACCGGCGCCGAGGAATCAAGCGTGCTACCCAATGATCCCCAGCTCGCGACCCTGAAATCCTGGACACCGGCTACATCCGTGTGGACGGTCACCGCCCAGAGCAGCGTAAATATCATACTGCCGGTTCCGTGAGAGCGATTAGCGGATAGCAATTAGCAATTAGCGGTTAGCAATTAGCGGTTAGCCCGTAGCCGCGAGCCGCCGGCTCGCGGCTACGGCAAGCCTCCCGCCTCTTTCATTTGATAGGCCGCGTCCAATACCAAGCTGGCGCGAGGGCTCTTGTTGCCGCCGCTGATCGCTTTTTCGGTCACCGCGATGGCTTCGTCTATCCTTCCCGCCCGGTAAGCGTCATACCCTATCTCAACCATGAGGTTGGTATTGTCGGGAAAAAGCGCCAGGGCGGTTTGCCGGTCGGTCATCGACCGCCGGTAATTTCCCAGGGCGCGTTCAACATCCGCCCGGGCAACGTAAGCCATAAAATAGTTCGGAAATAACTCGATGGCCTTATCCAGTTCCTTCCTCACCTCGCCGGCGCTGCGCCCCGACCGGGCATAGATGAAGGCGCGGGCATAGTAGACGCTGGCGTTGCCCGGTTCCTGAGCCACGGCGCGGTCAATATAGTAGATTGCCTCCCGGAACGCCGACTCGGCCATCGGGGCATTCCCGGCAGCCACGCCGAGCGCCGAAAAAGCATGACCGGCCGCCTTCAAATAGATGAGTTCGTATGGGTGCAAATCCGCGGCCTTCTGGTACCATGCCGCCGCCGTGGTCCCGGCCTCCGGGCCGGTATCGTTCATGCCGCGGGCGCGAGCCAGACTAACATCGGCCAACAACGGACGCAGGGCCACAAGTCCGATCACCGTAACCGCCATCAAGCTGATACCTCTCGTGGTTAGAATCCTCCACCGGTGCTTTCTCGCCTGCACAGGCTCCGAAAACGAGGGGTGGCGCAGGCCTCCGTGCCTGTGAGAGCACAGCCCGCCGCCAACTGCGAGCAGTATCCAGAAAAGACTATAGGCGGCTATGGTATGGAAAACCATAAACGTATAAGCTACATAAGCGATGACCGCCACGGCGATACCGGCCACCAAATATGTATCAGGGTCCTTCGGGTGGTCCTTTGTCCAGCGAATCAAGGACCAGAGCAAGGACCCCAGCATGAGAAGATACAACGCCAGGCCGACCAAACCTGTCGACTGGGCGACTTCAATGAATTCGTTGTGGACCTTGTCCTCGTGATAACCCACCATCGCCCGGGCATAAGAAGAAGGCACATACCGGGTGAAGACGTCGCGATAAGTGTTCGGGCCTGTGCCCAGAATGGGACGCTCCAGGGCGGCTTTGATGCCCGCCTCCCACAGTCCGAGGCGAACATCTACACGCCCAGCCGCTGCCCGGAAGAAAACCGGCGCATCCTCGCCCATTGCTCCCGATAGACTCTCGGAGTGCACCGCACCGGCAGGCGCCCAGTCTCCGGTGATACCGGGCACAGGCAGTGAAAAGACCAACGCCGCCAGAAGCAAGACAAGACAGCCCGCATAAAGTAATTTGTTACGAAAATACCGCCGTCTCCCCCTTTGAAAAAGGGGGACTAAGGGGGATTTAAGAAGCAGGCAAAATCCCCCTGTATCCCCCTTTTGCGAAAGGGGGAGGCTGTTTCCAAAAATGAACGCCAGTGCCAGAGGGATAGCGATAATGACTACCGGCGTGAGATAATCGGCATTGCCCAGTGTCGAGATTACCCTTTCGCCTTTCTGGACCAGGCCTGTCCGAACCGGGTCGATGCCAAAATATTGCATTACGCCTACCAGGGCGACCAGGCTGGCTGACAGGGTCACAATTTTCAGGCACGTTATCCGGTGCTCCCTGGACACAAGCACATTGAAGGCCAGCAAATACAGCACAACGAGATTAGCCAGATTGATCAACCCCGTGCTCCGGTGGGAGATGCCGAAGACGCTCAGCACCGGGGAAAGGGAAAACACTGTGGCCGCAACATAAACCACAAAATAGGCCAGGACAAAGCCAAAGGCAGGAGGGAATCTAGTCCGGATTGACCCCGATGGGACCTGTTCGTTAGTCCAGGCCGCCAATGCGATGAGGGTCAAAATGTTGAGAAGGGCTACTTTGGGGGTCTCCCAGAGGACAAAGCCGCCGACGGAGATAGTAGCCAGGGGGATAAGGCCGGCTACAGCGTATATGGCATAACGTGCTATGACGGCAAGAATCAGAGCGGACCTGTTTTTGCTGACCACCTTAGAATCGGAGGCATTTTGCCACCCCTGGCACGGAGAGTCAATATACCTCAGTACCCATACCAGAGTATGCCGTTCCCGTCATTCAAGGCATGAAAGAAAACAAAGTCTCACAGGCGGGGATCCGCCAGAGGCGGATAGTACCGGTGATTTTCTGGACAACCTACCCTCAGGCGGGGTTCGGAACGTCGTCCGGAAATAAGAAAGCCCCCTTCAGGGGAAAAGGGGGCTTCGCAGTTTTGTGGAGTACTTTAACCGGTGGATAGTGGAAGAAAGTTTCCGCTGGTGTAGGTGAACCTGATCTTTTCAGACCAGGACCGACCTAGGAGTTCATCTCCCTAGAAAGGAGGTGATCCAGCCGCAGCTTCCGCTACGGCTACCTTGTTACGACTTCGTCCCAGTCACCAGTCCCACCCTGGGCGGCTACCTCCCTTGCGGGTTAGATCACCGACTTCAAGTGTTACCGGCTTCCATGACGTGACGGGCGGTGTGTACAAGGCCCGAGAACGTAT
>CAZFEA010000124.1:4263-8973 GCA_964518085.1 uncultured Dehalococcoidia bacterium | reverse complement strand
ATAACGCCAGCATCGGCGCCGGGGGTCATAGACCTGGTAATCAAACCCTGTCATGAAATTCCCTTTGGAAGTCGCTAAGCGCCATGACAACAATCGCGTCATGCCGGTAACGTTCCCTGATAACCACGACCGGCAACCGGCCTTTGGCCTGGGCCTTCGCCTGGGCCAGGGCTTCTTTCAGCCAGGCCGGAAGCGTTCGCCGGTACTTGCATTCGCAAACCAGCTCAGGGCTTTCGACATCGGCCTGGGGCCGCCCGTTGTTGGGATTGCGTTTCGCCCCCAGCTTCCGGGCCACGCTTCTTTCAAGCCGTTTCCAGTTGCTCATATCTGATTGCCTCTTTTCTGACGGGGGTCTGGCGCCCGGTAGCCCGATTCCCTTATCCCGGCGCCCATCGCCGTACCTTGACGCTCAATCAGGTATGCGGTCAACGATTCCGGGGCCTCCCGGCGCTCACACCAGGGACACCGGCATTCAGGCAAGTGTTTGTCAGACTCAGGTTTGTCTTTTGGCATGCTCATTCCGGGCTTCCCGCCGTATTTGTAACAACCTTGCCACGCCGGGACCGGGCTACCAGGCGGTAATCCTCCCCGGTGCATTCCACGAACTGGGCCATTTCGGTCAGCCGTGAGGCACAGGCGCCCCCGATGAACTCCCGCAGTTTAGCCAGGCTCAGGTTGCTGGTCAGGATAGTGGACGCCATGTCGTTTTCATACCGCCCGTTGATGATTTCGAAAAGCACCCGTTGCAGGAACCGCTTGTCGGCAGGCTGATATTTGTCCATATCGTCCAGGCACAGGACTTCGATATCGACCATTTCCTGAATGATGGCTTCCTCGGTTTCCCCCGAACCCTCTTTGAAGGTCTTCCGAATCCGGCCTAGCAGACCCGACAGCGTGGTAAAGCGGACCGGGCATTTATTCAGCCGCACGTGACCATCTTCCTTGACAAAGATAGGCTCCTGCGCCGCCATGTAGCTTTGCACCGCGGCAACAGCCAGATGGCTCTTGCCGCAGCCGTAGCGTCCCGGGGAATACAGAACCAGGCTTGAAGGCTTGGCGTTCCTTTCATCATAGGTTCCATCATAACGATGGACAATCCAATCCGCGCAATTCTTTACCGCCTCGAACGCCGCCGGGTCCCGTTGCCCCTCGAAGTTGTCAAAACAAACGTCCTGGAACTTCAGCGGAATGCCGCTGTCTTTCTCGAGCCAGTTGTCCCTTACGTTTTGCCCAAGTTCTTCAAGACTCTCACTACAAGATTCCCACCTGCCGGGTGAAACCATGTATGAAATCTTGCCTGTTTGCTTGCTGATGCTGAATTCCACTTCCATAGCTGCTATCCTTTCCAGGGGTCATCCCCTGACTTTTGGGGAAAAGAACTTTCAGAAGAAAGCGAAGCGCCCGAAACGCGCGAAGCGCGGTCTGCGTCAACATTCTCCTTTCTCTTTTCTATACTCTCCCCTCTACCCTCTATGGCTGTAACTTCCCCTTGTAACGAAAAGTTACAACTTTTTTCGCGGTAAGGGCGCTGCCTTTCGTATTCGGATTGGTACTTCCCCCAATTGCAAATCGTGATAATGCCTGTGTCCGAAACGAACATTATTCGTCCCGATTTTTGGAGTTTTTCGCGGGCCTTTTGCCACAGTTTTCTTGAGATTCGAAGTACTTTTTGGACTTGCGAACTGGTCAAACCGACCCCGGGACTGACCATTATTTCGCCATTTTGCCCATGTTGACTGCTCCCGGCGAGCACCAGAAGGTCAACAAAGACCGCCCGGACTTCCGGTTCTTCATCCCGAATTGAACCCTCCAGCCAGCCTCGGCAGTAAAGTTTCACCCACGTCCGGGTCATGCCACGGCCTCCATGCCCGCGAACGCCAGTTGCCGTACCGCTTCGCTTCCCTGGCACTTTCCCGGCGCCGGGACCGGGGCGCCGTCGATGGCCCATCGCGCCAGGGGTAGCGCCAGCTGCGGCTCAAAGCGCCCCCGTTGAACCGGGAAGCCGAACCGCAAGAAGTCGGACAGACTGGCACTGTAGCTCCGCCCATCCTCCAGGTCATTAACGATGATTTCGCGCACGCCCTGGGCCTGGATTTGCTCAACAACCGCTTTCGAAAGCGCCCACGCCGGCGGTTCCCTCAGCATGTGCTTTGCCCCCCAAACCCGCTTGGTGAAGCGCTCCCCGCTAATGGCGCCCACTTGCTTGCCGCCAAGAAAGACTGGCTGGGCCATGTTAAAATCTGGCATTGCCTCTCTTCTTCCTTCCGCCCCGGCCGTCCAGGACCGGGGCTTTGTTTTATCCGGCGGTCTTCGCGTCGGAATCCCCAAGCAGTTCCGCGACCGGCACTTTTAGCACTCGCGCCAGCTTCCGCGCCAGCTTGGGCCACGGGCGCCGTTTGCCATGTTCTATTTCGCAAAGACATGATTGGACAACATGGCACCTTTCCGCCAGCTCTCGCTGCGATAGACCTGCCGCCAATCTGTATTCCGTGATACCCATTGCGTTTTTCTCCTTTCTTTGGTACGCTTTCCCTGAAACGGTTTCAGTGATAAGTATCGCAGCCACCACCGGCTATTTGAAAGACATGTAGACAGCATGCAGACAGCATGCGAAGAAAGGGGGAAAAATGCCAAATCCCAATGAAGACGATGGCAGGGGGCACCCGCGTATCAGGTCATTGGAAATCCGGAAACGTGTCTGGACCATAGCCGCGCTGCTTCCCCTAAAAGAACGAACCGGCACGGCCATTCTGAGGCAATTGTCTGTAGAACTCGACAAGCTACATTCGAAGGGGATTGCTTTGAATGAAGATATTCCCGATGTCAGGACAATCACACCCATGCTTGAGCAACTGCGTGACCCCACGCCGCAACAAGTCCTGGACATGGGACTGCCTGAGAGCGTCTGGCAGTTGCGTCAAGACTATGACCAGATTAGGCAACTGGCCGCACAGAAGAAAGTCATCCCAACACTACCGGCAGTTGTTGAAGTCAGGCCGACGGTCATTCGCAGCCATAGGGCCTTCCTGGAAGTCACGAATCACGGCGCCGCGGCCAGTTTCAGCGCCGTCGGCAAGGTCATTGAAGGCCGGGACCGGGGGAACCGGGGGGCAGGCAACGCCTATGCCATGTACTGGTTCCCTACCGGAAAGCCAGATTGTCAGATTAGCAACGGGGGCATGGCCTGGCTTGTTGTCGCCTGCATTGGCTACCGGGGTTTCGAACACATGGGCATACTGACCGATGAAGACGGGGGAGAAAAAGCCGTCTTCTCTGACGGTCTCACGCTTGCCCGGTGGGAACTTCCAGGGCCACACGCCTTCAGCGTCATGAGCATAGTAAGAGAGCGCATCCCGGTGGCCGAATCGTCTTTCGTTCGCCTTGAGGGAAGGGACCCTGGCACCTTAGAGCCAGAGGTTGACCGATGGCATTTTGAAGACAAATGCATTCTTGAAATCAGCCTGGCTTCTCCCTCACTGGCTACCCCATTCAAGCAGACCTACCACCTGGCGGCTAATAGGGTCTGCGGGCAACAAGACCCCCGTTTGGTTTTCGAGGAATGCCCCACCACTATCGAACACGGGAAAGAGGCTAAGCCATGAACCTTTCGAAGGCAGTCAGAACTTTTGGCCTGCGCGGTCTTGCGGGCAAGCTGGGGGTAAGCCCGTCCTATCTTTCTATGGTTTGCTCCGGTCAGCGCTGGCTTTCCCCGGAACTGCAAAAGAGAATTGGCGAACTTGTGAACACCGGCGAGAATGTTCACAGGGAGAAGCCAGATTCACCGGGCCGCTTCAAATCCGTTGCCCTGGCGCCTGCGCGCCGGGGGGTGGGTTCGACTCCCATCCGCCCCCGCCATACAAACACTGCGAAGGTCTAGTTACCCCTCATCCCGTCGTAATGTAAAGTAAAATGTCGCTCCCTTGTCCTTCTCCCCTTCCGCCCAAACCTTGCCGCCGAACCGGTTGATAATTCGGTAAACTGAAGCCAGTCCAATTCCCTCGCCGGGGAATTCCCCCGTATCGTGAAGACGTTGAAACGGCTTGAAGAGCTTATGCGCAGAGGTCATGTCGAAGCCAACGCCATTATCGCGCACGAAATAGGCCGTTTCCCCCTTGATGTCCCTCACTCCGAACTCTATTTTCGCGTCGGCACGTTTGGAAGTGAACTTGAGGGCATTGCCGAGCAGATTGCCAAAGGCCAGCCTCAGCAGTCGCCTGTCGCCATATCCTTCCAGCCCGGGGGTAATAATAAACTCCACCTTACGCTCAGGTTGCACGCTTTTTAGTTCGTTGACGACATCCGACGCCAGATCGCTCAAGTTGACCTTCTCCAGTACCAGCTCTGCGCGAGTTATCCTGGCCAGGTTCAAAAAGTCATCAACCATGCGCCCCATCGACTGGCTTGCAGAGCGGATCCGCTGCAAGTATTCCCTGCCCTGGGCGTCGAGTTTGTCGGCATAATCTTCCATTACCGCCTGACTGAAGCCATCCAGCAGTCTCAACGGCGCTCGCAAGTCATGGGAAACAGAAAAGGAGAATGCTTCTAACTCCTTGTTGGCCGCCTCGAGCTCCACAGCTCGACTGCTCAAGATCAAATTAAGTTTTTTGATTTCGTCTTCAGCTTGTCGTTGTTCCGCCTCTCTCCGGGCGATCTCACTTCCCATGTAATCGAATCCCCGTGCAAGCTCCCCTAACTCACTGCGCTCGTCTC
>CAZFEA010000124.1:0-4253 GCA_964518085.1 uncultured Dehalococcoidia bacterium | reverse complement strand
CGGCCAGGCGCCGAAGCCCAGCATCCCAGTAGCTCTCCAGGAATGCTCGCACCGCCGCCAGCCCCTCCGGGCGGACTCGGTAGAGCCGCCGGGTCCCCTCCCCCTGCACCGTCGCCAGGCCGGCGTCAGTAAGCACCCGCAGATGCTGCGAGATCGCCGGCTGCGAAACGGCGGGTGATAGCTGCAAGCCTGGAGATTGGACGCACTACGACCAGGCCCGTGGCCGCCACGGTCAACCCGACGGCAACCCCCAGCGAAACAAAGAGGATAATGATGTTGCGCCGGAACCCCAGATTAGCAGCAGCGAATGCCGTCTCTTCTGGAATTCCAACAATGACATAAGGCCCGCCCCCCATGCCTCGCAACGGAACGAAGCCGTTTAGCCTTTTAACACCGTCAAGGCCTACCTCCGACACGCTACCTTCGCCTTTCCTGCCCAGCACCTCCCTGACTATCGGGGCCTCTGGCATGGCTTTCCCAATCAACCGTTCAGCATCAGGGTGCCGCGACAACACCGTGCCGGCGTTATCAATGATGGTTAGCACTGTGCCAGGTGGCAGATCGACAGTAGGGGCAAGTTCTCTCAGCCTAGCCAGGTCGGCCCCGACGAAGATCACCGATTCAACGTTGCCTGCCAGGTCCACAACAGCATGGGCGAAGGTTACCGCTGGTTTCCCGGTAACCCGGCCGATGATGAAATCCCCAATAGCGAAGACCCTGGACCGGATTGCACTCTGGAAATATGCCCTGTCAGCCACGTTGATTGGCCCTGACGGCGGGAGACTACTGCTGTAAATGTCCCCTCTGGCATCCGCCGCTCCAACAAAGGTGTATATGGGATACTGTTTCAGCAGTCGACCGAAAAGTTCATCGGTAGCCGCTGTGTCGCGGTTGCGCACTTCCTTCAGCTCCGCCAAGGTGCCGAGTAACAGTTCGGCACCACTGGCCAGTTCGCTGAACTCCCCCGAAGAAAGTTTGGCGATCAGCAGCGCTTGCTCCTCGGCTTGAAGCGCATCCCGCCCACGTTCTTGTAAGCTGGCGTATACGATTCCAATAAAGGCGGGAATCATGCTCAGGGACACGATTAATATCAGCCTGAAGGATAGACTGTGAAAGAATCTGCCCAATCAAGAACCCAAGGAACGATGTTGAGAGACAAATCTCTATTGCAGATAATATCTTATCAGTCGAAGAAACACAATAAGGGCAGTTTGTTAGACTGCCCTTATCAGTGTTATGAGTGGTGATTTCCCGGGTACAAGGACCCGGGGCGCCCGGCTACTATTTGTGCTTTCTTTGCCAGCGAGTGCGCTTCAGAAGCTTTCGATGCTTATCCCGATTGATCTTCTTGCGGCGCTTTTTGACTACTGAGCCCATATCGTTCCTTAGCTAATTCTCTATTGCTTAAAATAACTGCCACATTATCCGACAAATTTGAACTTTTTGCAATCTCAGATTCAAATTGGTACAATCTAAATGGTCGATCCCTGAAACAGCCGAGCTACAACCTGCGGTTGGAAAAACATCGTTCACAGGCACGGAGGCCTGTGCCACGGGATTGTTCCACAGGCAGGGCCGCCTGTGGTACCGGAGATTGTCTCACAGGCAAGGTGGACTCATGGCTATTTCGGGCCATTGTCTCACACCAACCCCTGTGCTATAATCGTGCGAATTTTTTATTAGATAAGGGGGAGCCGGATATTGGACTTCCTCGGCAGCTACGGCTACATAGGTATCTTTCTCCTCGTCTCGATCGGCTTCGCCATCACCATGCTGGTCATTCCCCTGGTTCTGGCTCGTATCGGAGTGGCGCCCAGGAAACCCAGCATGGTCAAGACTTCCACCTATGAATGCGGCCCCGAGACCGTGGGACGGGCCTGGGTCCAATTCAATTTCCGCTACTACCTGTTTGGACTGCTGTTTGTGCTCTTCGATATCGAGGCGGTGTTCCTTTATCCCTGGGCCGTCGCTTACGGCAAGCTGAAGCTCTTCGGCCTGATAGAAATGCTGATCTTCATTTTGATCCTCGTTGTTGGCTATATATACGCCTGGAAAAAGAAGGCCCTTGAATGGAAATAAGTTTACCCCGGCCCGTTGACCCGGCGGCGGCAAGCCTCAGTCTGCAACTTGACCGCTCCGAAGGGGCCGCAATTGAGTCGCTGCGGCAATCCAATCCACCGCCTGTAGCTGATCCGGATGCCTGGTTAAAGGAGGAGCTATCCCATAACCTCCTGGTCACCTCGATAGAAGGCTTGATCGATTGGAGCCGGCGATCATCGGTGTGGCCGCTGACCTTCGGCCTGGCCTGCTGCGCCTTCGAGATGATCGCCGCTGCGGCTTCCCGGTTCGATATTTCCCGCTTCGGCATGGAAGTTTTCCGCCCCTCGCCGCGCCAGGCCGACCTGATGATCGTGGCCGGAACGGTCACCTGGAAAATGGCCCCCTTCCTGAAACGCATCTACGAGCAAATGGCTGAACCTAAATGGGTGGTAGCCATGGGCGCCTGTGCCTGCAGCGGCGGCACCTTCGCTTCGTCCTACGGCGTGGTACCGGGCGTCAACCGGCTGGTCCCGGTGGACGTGTACATCCCCGGCTGCCCGCCCCGACCCGAGGGGCTTCTTTATGGTCTGACCCTGCTTCACAAGAAAATCGCTAAAGACCACGTACTGGACAGGCGGTAGACCATGACCAGGAAACTATCCGGACAGTCTGTAGCCAAACAAATAGAAGAACGCTTTCCCGGCAGCGTCACCGCTTCCGACGATACGGCAGTGACGGTGACCGCCGGCGCCCTTTTCGAGGTGGCGAAGTACCTGAGGGATGCCTCGGAAATGGCATTTGACTACCTCAATTGCCTGAGCGGCGTGGACTATTTCGACTACCTTGAAGTTGTCTATCACCTCACTTCACTGCAGCACAACCATAGCCTGGTGCTCAAAGTCAGGTGCTACGACACCGAGAATGCTTCGGTCCCTTCGGTAGTGCCGATATGGCGAGGAGCGGACTACCAGGAAAGGGAGACCTACGACCTGCTGGGGATTGCCTTTCCCGGCCACCCCAATCTGAAACGAATTGTCCTCTGGGAAGGATTCCAGGGAAATCCCCTGCGCAAGGCCTTCCTGTGAGCCCGGGCGCCCCAATCCCGTAGGGGTTTGATTTATCAAACCCCGCCAGGGCTTGATGAATCAAGCCCCTACACAGCAGTAATCGTTGCCTTTGTACTAGAACGGAATACCCGACAACAGTGCCCAAAACGGACTTAATATTACTTCATGCCCCGAGCAATCTCGACTTTCGAGAGAAGCCCATAATTTATGGGCCTATCAGTGATGTCATCCCCTCGACTCCGATTTTCGAGATGTACCCTATCGGGTTCGTCAGCATCGCCTCGTTCCTGGAAAAACATGGCTTTGAGACCCGGATAATCAATGTCGCCAGCCGGATGCTGAAGGACCCCGGCTTCGACGTCAGCACCTTTGTCCAGAAGCTGGATGCCGCGGCTTTTGGCATCGACCTTCACTGGTTGCCTCATGCCTCGGGGGCCCTGGACCTGGCAAGGATTCTCAAGCGCCATCATCCGGATACCCCGGTTATCTTCGGCGGGCTATCGTCCACTTACTTCCACCAGGAACTGATCGAATATCCCTTTGTTGACTTCGTCGTGCGCGGCGACTCCACCGAACCGGTGGTGCTGAAACTGGTGCAGCGCATCCAGAACGGCGGGCCGCTGGCAGAAATACCGAACCTGACCTGGAAGGATAGACACGGAGTCCCGCGCTTCAACGCCTTGACCAATGTGCCCGAGGACCTCAACGGCATAAACCTGGACTATTCCTATCCGGTGCGTTCGGTATTGAAATACAAGGACCTGGTGGGCCTGCTACCGTTTAAGAACTTCACCGATTATCCTATCACCATGTCCCTGTCCTGCCGCGGCTGCACCATGGACTGCGTCACCTGCGGCGGCTCTCAATTCGCCTACCGGAATATGTGCAACCGCGACAAACCGGCCTACCGGGACCCCGAACTGATAGTCACGGACATCATGAGCGCCCAGCGCTTTTTCGACGGCCCGGTATTCATTATCGGCGACCCCTTCCAGGCCGGAGACGAATATGCCGCGAGGCTGTTGAAAGCGCTCGAGAAAACGAAAATAAGGAACCCGCTGGTGGTGGAGTTCTTTCTTCCTCCTCCGGCCAATTTCTTTTCCCGTCTGGCACAGGTGGCGCCGGGTTATAACGTGCAGCTTTCGG
>CAZFEA010000123.1:0-9028 GCA_964518085.1 uncultured Dehalococcoidia bacterium | reverse complement strand
CTGTGGCGGTGACTGCGACGGGAGCTTTCAGCGCCACGATTGCCGGCCTGCAGCCCCTTACTAGCTACCAGTTCCAGGCGAAGGCCACGGGGGATGGGGCGGTGCTGGGCGCGGTGATGAGCCTGACGACCATTGGTGGCGGCGGGGGTACCAGTGCGGGTGGTGCAGGTGGGGCAGGCGCTCCTCCTCCTCCGCCTCCTCCTCCTCCTCCTCCTGCCGCAGCTCCGGTGACGGCGCCTGTGGTTGGCTCGGTTACCGTCAACCTGGGTTCCACCGCCACCACCGCCCAGGGAAATCCGGCGCCGCCTACGCCGGGAGAGAAGGTCACCGTCGGCATGGTCGGCGAGACCCTTACCCTGACGCTGCCGGTGAGCACCGGCAGGGATACCTCCCTGGCCACCTTTAACGACCCGACCAGCGGCGTCAAGTTTGAAAAGAACCAGCTCACCATTCCGGTCAAGGACAACAAGGGCGAGACCGTCCTGACCGTGATTGTTACCACGGGCCCGGCTGAGGGCAAGGGTTCCAACGCCCAGGCCGAGGTGAAGAAGGTGGAAGTGCAGACCGCGCCGGCTTCAGCGGGCGTCTCGGTTTCGTCTAAATCGCCAAGACCGGCGGCCAATGTCACCGCACAGGCGAGGTTCGAGACTAAAGGGATGCCGCAGGGCGCCACGGTTACTACCAGGGTGCTGAGCGGCAAGGACGCCCAGGCAGCCATGCCGGACGTTATGAAGCAGTTCGCCGCCCGGGTCAAGGATGTCGGCTTCGGCCTGGAAGTTAAGACCAGCAATATCGGCGCCGGCGGCGCGGGCACGGTCACGCTTACCGTTCCCAAGAGCTGGGTCGACGAGAGCGGTGGAACTTCCAGCCTCGGCGTCGCCCGTCAGGGCTCTGCCGAGCTGGTTAAGCCGAAATCGGTAAAGGTGGTGGGAGATTCGGTTACCGTCGAGGCGGTAGTCTCCGAGGTGAGTGCGATCTCGGTATTCGCCGTGGTTGCCCTGCAACCCGAGCCTGTAGTTACCCCGACGCCGAAGGCGACGGTTACTGCCGCGCCTCCTGGGGCCCCCCCGGTGGTGCCGCCGGCGGCGACGCCGACAGCGGCGCCCAAGCCTACCGCCAAACCCAGTCCTAAACCCACGGTGACGGCCCCGCCGCCGACGAGACCGCCTACTACGGCGCCGCCGTCGCCGAAGCCGACCGCTGCCCCGCCCACAGCGCCTCCGGCCGCCACCCCGGCGCCGCCGCCGCCAGTGACTCCTGTCGAGGTGCCGCCGGCCGGTCCGAATATAGGGCTGATAATCGGCATTGTGGCCGCCCTGATCGTGGCCCTGTTAGTCGTGTGGCTGCTGTTCTTCAGGGTGAGGAAAGTAGACTAGTTTAAGTTGGGCCAGCAAAGAGGAGTTAGTCCATGATATCAACCGTAACAACCGTAACGACAACCGTGACCACCACCGTGACCACCACCAGCGTGATCGCGGGGGCTAACGCCATGATGGGACTGGTGGCCGGGCTTATTCTGCTGGCCCTCCTGATAACCCGGGAGTTGACCAGGACGGCGGAGAGCAAGTTTTCCAGAACCCTGGCTGATTTGATAACCGTCGGTAGCGTGCCGCTGGTCCTGATATTCGTCATGGTTATTGCCATGAAGATCATCCAGATTGTCGCAGGATAAGAGGGCCAGAAATGTTACAGGACACGGAGGCAACCATGAAAACCATCCGATTCGATAGAGTTCTACGCTCCGTATTCAGGAGAAAACTTCTCCGGAATAAGGTGTTGCTCGTTTCCCTGGCGGCGGTTCTGACCCTTCCCCTGGTTTCCGCCTTTTTGGCCCCTGTCCCGGCCATGGCGCTGGGTGAGGCGGGTTGGGAAAAGCAGGGCACAGCGGTTATCTCCAGGGGGGGCGCCGGCGCCTGGGATTCGACCGCGGCAGGGGAGCCGAGCGTCATCAAGGACGGGTCTACCTACAAGATGTGGTATAGCGGGCAGGACGCCGGCGGTATTTTCCGCATCGGCTATGCCACCTCCAGCAACGGCGCCAGTTGGAACAAGCATTCCGGCAACCCGGTCCTGGCCCCGGGCGCTACCGGAAGCTGGGACGCGGCCGGGATCGCTTCGCCGACGGTGATCAAGGACGGGGGGACATACAAGATGTGGTACATGGGGGAGAATGCCGCCGGAAAGCCGCAGATTGGCTATGCCACCTCCACCGATGGAATTACCTGGCAGAAGCATGGCTCCAATCCGGTGGTGCAGCTCGGTACCGGATTTGAAGCCGACGGCGTTGGCTCGCCTTCGGTCATTCTCGACGGCGCTACATTCAAGATGTGGTATACCGCCAAGCAGGGCGAGGGGATTTTGGGGATGCTGACTATCGGCTATGCCACTTCGTCCGATGGGGTTTCCTGGAGCAAGAACACCGCCCCGGTCCTGCAGAAGGGGAGCAGCAGCTCCTGGGAGGGAAAGGGCGTGGGCGTGGCTTCGGTCATTAAAGACGGCGCCCTTTACAAGATGTGGTACACCGGCTACGTTGATTCGGCTGGGGTGACCACCTCCAAAATCGGCTTTGCCTCGTCTTCGGACGGAATTAGCTGGACCAAGTCCGGCAGTCCTGCGGTCAACACCGGAGATGTCTCATCCTGGGAAGGACGGGGTGTCGGCGGCATGAGCGTAATGAATGACGCCGGCTCTTACAAAATGTGGTATTCCGGACTGGATAGCAACCTGGCCGCCAGCACCGGGCTGGCTACCATTCCTAGCTTCACTGCCCTGACCACGGCTGTCCAGGCCCAAAGTCCCACTACCTTCAGGTTCGGCGTCACCCACCGGATTACTTCCATCCTGTCCGGCGGCGTGGCCACCGAGCCGGCGGGGGGCATTGTCAGCTATCAGGCCACGGCCTCATATGACGGCGTGGGGATCAACATCCTCAGCGTGGCTGGAGTGGCCCCGTTTGGCAGCCCGTCGGTTACCATCGAGAACGCCGGCGGCAGCACTACCTATTCGGCCAACCAGGGGTCGTCCTCGCCGCAGGCCCCCATGGATATAGCTTATATCACGCCCAGACTGGTCGGCGGCACCGCTAACACCTACACCCTGAGTCTGCAGTTCAATGCTATTAGCAGCGGAAGTTCGCTGCCGGTAAATGAGGCGTCACCGGCCACCCTGAATTTCCGCCGTGGCGATACCAAGGACGATGGCAATGTGGATATCGTGGACGCGCTGTACATTGCCCAGTATCTGGCTACCCTGAGACCTCTGTCCCAGTTGAACCCGCTTAATGCCGCCAGCCCGCGGCAGGACGGCGCTTCGGGGGATGGTATCACCATCCAGGACGCCATGTTCATCGCCCAGATGCTGGCCGGCCTTCGCGACGCGAGTTACAACCTGATCTAGGGATTTCCCTCTCCCTTGATGGGAGAGGGTCAGGGTGAGGGTGAACGAGGTTTTTGGGGTGGGCGCGAACCCACCGGAAATAGTCCGAGCAAAAGGGGGGACCAAAAATCCCCCCTTTATCTTTTCCGTAGCGGCACGGCGCGCCGTGCCGGACCGGTACCCGCGGGCCGCTGGCCCGCCCTCAAATTGATCAGAATGGAAGATCGCAACCTCCCTGAACTTACCATTCACGTAGACCTTGGCCCGGCCAGTTATGACGCCGTGGTAGGCCACGGCAACCTGGCCGGGCTGGGCGCCCGCCTCCGCGCCCTGTCTTCCGGCAACAGCCTGTTTGTGGTTACCGATAGCAGGGTGGGGCCTCTTCACGCCGCCCGCCTTGAAGCAGTCCTCCGCCAGGCGGGATTATCGGATATCGGAGTAGCTACGGTCCCAGAAGGAGAGGCCTCCAAGTCCGTGGAAGGCTGGACCTATCTTCTGGGCCAGGTCCATGGGTTCAGCCAGGGGAAAAAGCAAAAGCCCTTACTGTTGAATTTGGGCGGCGGGATGATCGGCGACCTGGGCGGCTTTGTCGCCGCCGCCTATACCCGGGGATGTCCGTACGTGCAAATTCCCACCAGTCTTATGGCGATGGTGGATAGCTCTCTCGGCGGAAAAGTGGGGGTGGATTTTGCCACCGCCAAGAACATACTGGGCAGCTTCTACCAGCCGCGGCTGGTATTCGTCGATGGTTCTTTCCTGGAAACGCTGGACAGGCGCGAAATCGTTTCCGGCCTGGCTGAGGTGGTGAAGTATGGCGTAATAAGGGACGCGGGGCTCTTCCGGTATCTCGAATCGAACCATGAGAAGTTGCTGGCCCTCGACCCGGAGGCGGTTTTCCATGTGGTGGCCCGGTGCCTGGAAATCAAGGCCAGGGTAGTGGAGAAAGACCCCCTGGACCAGCAGGGGGTGCGCATCATATTGAACTACGGGCATACCATCGGCCATGCTATCGAGGCCGCCTCGGACTACGGCTACAAACACGGGGAATCGGTGGCCATAGGCATGGCCGGCGCCAATTACCTGGCGGTCCGCCTGGGGCTGATCGGGGAGGGCGATGCCGGCCGCATCAACCGCCTGCTCGAGGTCCTCGGTCTGCCCGTGCGGGCGCGGGGCATGGACATCGAAAGGGTAATGGCTTTCCTGGGAAGGGACAAGAAGTTTACCGAGCGTACCAACCGTTTTGTCCTGCCCACCGGCATCGGGAGCGTGCAGACCATCTCCGGCATCGAGGAACCGCTCATCGCCGAAGCCGTTCAACATTCCCTCTCCCTTGATGGGAGAGGGTCAGGGTGAGGGTGAAGTGGGAGATAGGTGTTCCATTATGTATTCCAGGACACCGTCAATATTGGTCAGCACGTCATTGTTCCACAATCTCAGAACGCGATAACCTTCGGCGCTCAGGAATGCATCTCTGGCTACATCCCTCGCTTCTCCCAGGTCCTCGCCGTGCTGGCCGCCGTCAACTTCAATCACCAGACTCTTTTCAAAGCAAACGAAATCAATTATGTAGGGACCGATTGGCTGCTGGCGCCGGAATCTGGCATTCTCCAGTTGTCTACTGCGAAGCTTTGACCATAGGAGTTGTTCTGCGTCGGTCTGATTTTTCCGGAGCTGCCTGGCAAGATTGACTTGCCATTGGTTGTCCCTCTTTACCATGTACACCCTCACCCTGACCCTCTCCCGTCAAGGGAGAGGGAATTGTCAGGCGATGCCGCCCGAAAGGTGGCGCCCGCCGAGAAGATGCAGATGCAGGTGTGGTATGGCCTGGTCCCCCTCCTCACCGCTGTTGATGACCACACGGTAGCCGCGGTCGGCGATATGCTCCTTGACGGCGAGCAGGGCTGCCACTTGCACCAGGTGGGCGATCAGAGGCATTTCCTCGGCCCCGGCGGTGGCTAAAGATACCAGATGCACCCGCGGCATGACCAGGAGGTGCACCGGGGCTTTGGGATGGATGTCCCTTATGGCTATCGCCGTGTCGTCCTCATAGACAATGTCGGACGGTATCTGGCGCGCCACGATCTTGCAGAAAAGACAACCAGGGTCTTTCATCTTGAATCTTAAATCTTAAATCGTTTATCGTTTCGGCAGGCGGGCGAACACACCGGTTCGCCCCTGCGTGGTCTTGAATCTTGAATCTTAGATCTTAAATCGTTTCGGCAGGCGGGCGAACACACAGGTTCGTCCCTGCGTGGTCTTGAATCTTGAATCTTAGATCTTAAATCGTTTTAGATGCCCATTCCCTGCGCCACCAGCTCGCGGTGCACGTCGGCATCTCCGAAAGCCAGTTCGGCCGCTTTGGCCCGGCGATAGTACAGGGGCAGATCGTGGTCCTCGGTAAAGCCGATGGCGCCGTGAATCTGATGGGCCAGCACCATGACCCGCCGGTAGGCGTCGCTGACAAAGGCCTTGGCGATGGACACTTCCCGGGCACAGGAGAGTCCCTCGCTGAGCGCCCAGGCGGCCTGGTAGGCAATGAATCTTGAACCGTCGATATCGATGGCCATGTTGGCGCAATAATGTTGAATGGCCTCGAAGCTGCCGATAGGCCTGTCGAATTGCACCCTCTCTTTGGCATAACTGGTGGTCATCTCCAGCACCTGCTGGGCGCCGCCCACCATTTCAGCGGCCTTGCCTACGGCGGCATACTGCAATATCTTCTCCAGATAAATCCATCCCTTCCCCTCTTCCCCTAGGAGATTGTCCGGCCCCACCGTGACGTTATTCAATACCAGCTCGGCCTGCTTATCGCCCGCTATGGTCTTGAGGGGGGTCACCTGGAGGCCAGGCGAGCCAGCCCTGACCAGGAAAAGGCTGATGCCCTCCTTTTTGTTGGTCGTCTTCTTGGATCGCGCGGCGACAATGATCCAGTCGGCCACCTGGGCGTCCTGGACGAACAACTTGGCGCCGTTGAGTGTGAACTTATTGTTATCCAGTGAGGCTGCAGTGGAAATGCCCGCGGGATCGTAAGTGCCCAGGGGCTCGGCAATGGCCAGGGCCACGAGCAATTTGCCTGAGGCGATCTGTGGAACGAACTGGGCCTTTTGGGCCTCGCTGCCTGCCGCCAGCAAGGTTAGGCCGCCCAGGACAACGGTGGAGAAGAATGGACCGGGGAGACAGGCGCGGCCCATCTCTTCGAGCAGTATAGCCAGGTCAAGGAAACTGCCTCCTCCTCCGCCGTATTTCTCCGGGAAAGCCAGGCCGGTCCATCCCAGTCCGGCCATTTCCTGCCACAGGTCGGGGGTGTAGCCCTTGTCGTCTTTTTCCATATCGCGCACCAGCTTCTTGGGACACCGGCTGGTCAAAAAGTCGCGCCCCATTTTGCGCAGCATTTCCTGTTCTTCGGTAAGTGCAAAATCCATTTTGCTTGCTCCTTTGCTCCGGTATCACAGGCGGCCCTGCCTGTGGGTTGGCCCGGTATCACAGGCGGCCCTGCCTGTGGGACATGTTGTAAGCCGGTGCCGGACCTATACTCTGTGGCATAACCAATGACGAAGTCTCACAGGCACGGCGGCCTGTGATACCGGAAATCTCGTCTTACGACAATGACGAAGTCTCACAGGCACGGCGGCCTGTGATACCGGAAATCTCGTCTTACGACGCCGGCAATCCCAGTCCCCTCATGGCGATTATGTTCCTCAGGACCTCGTGGGTGCCGGCCTGGAGGCTGTAACCCGGGGCGATCAAGTAAGATCCCGCCGCCATGCCGCCCATTGGCGCCCACTTGGACCCCTCGCGGAGCTGGCCGTAAGGGCCCATGATGCTGATGGCCGCCGCGGCCAGCCGCTGCTCGAACTCGCAGCAATAGGTCTTGGCCAGGCTGGCCTCGTAATTCGGAGTCCTGCCCTGGGACAGTACCCAGGCCACCCGGTAAATGAGCAGGCGTCCCACTTCAAACTCGGTGGCCAGCTCGGCCAGGCGGCTCCTGATAATCGGGTCCCTGGAAAGCGGCCCGCCATTGCGCTTGGTTTCCCGGGCATAGTCCAGGATTCGCTCAAACAGGGGGTAGTTGCCCATCAATCGCTCCATCCCGCTTCTCTCGTAGTCCAGTTGGGCCACGATCTGTTTCCAACCTTCATTCTTCTTCCCGATGAGGGCATTTTTGGGGACCTTGACGTTATCGAAGAACACCTCGTTGAAATGGTGCCCGCCGGTCATGTCTATCAGTGGACGAACGGTGATACCGGGCAAATTCAGGTCAACCAGGAGTTCGCTGATGCCCTTATGCTTGGGCACATTGGCGTCGGTGCGGACCACCAGGTAAATGTAGTTAAAGGAGTGGGCGCCGCTGGTCCAAACCTTTTGCCCGTTGACAATGAAGTGGTCGCCTTCTTCAACCGCCCGGGTCTTGAGCGAAGCCAGATCGGACCCGGCGCCGGGTTCGCTCATCCCGAGGCCGACATACAGCTCACCCCGGATAATGCGGGGCAGAAATTCTTTTTTCTGCTCCTCGGTACCGAAGGCGATGAGGGACGGGCCTATCTGCCGGTCGCTGAACCAGTGTGCCGCCACCGGGGCGCCATATCTGAGCAGCTCTTCCGTAAGAACCAGCCGGTCCAGATAGCTTTTGCCCTGGCCGCCATAGGCTTTGGGCCAGGTCATGCCAATCCATCCCCTGGCGCCGACCTTCTTTGAGAACTCCGGGTCATGCCCGATAATCCAGGCATCACACTTTGTTTCGTAGGCGCCTTTCTGTTTTTCGCTCTCCAGGAATCCGCGGACCTCTTTCCTGAAGTCTTCCTGTTCAGGGGTGAATCTGAAATCCATGCCGGGTTTCTCCTTTCCCTTTTGCCTGAGGGACCGGTGGCCAGTTGCCTGCTGCCTGGCGCCTAATGCCTATTGCCTGTCGCCTATTGCCTGTCGCCTGTTGCCTTTTTCCTTTTCCCTTTCCCCTTACTTATTGACCTCCACGGCCAGGCAAGTTACCGTCCTGGTTATGCCGGCTATCGGATGGATGCCGCTGGTTACCAGGTTGCCGATGGCGTTCAGGTTGGCGCCCTCGACTACGGCGATGATGTCGTAGGGTCCTGTGACCAGGTCGACGGACTTGACGCCCTCGACCTGGGACAGCGCCTTGACTGCATGCCTTGCCTTATCCACCGCGGTTTCGATCAAGATGAATGCTTTTGTCGCCACTGTAAACCTCCTTGCATATTCTTACGTCACCCAGGAAATAGCCCGATCCGGTCCGGAAGTTCTCCCGTAGTCGCACGTTGCACGTGCCCGTGGCCGCGCGGTCTCCGCGCCGGCATCCGCCTGCGGCGGACTGCGTGCCCGGGACGGATGGAAAAGGGCGAATGCAAAAGGAACCTGTGGGCACCCTCGAAAGGTGAAGGGCTTTTAAGCCTTCGGGGCCTAAGGGCATAGCGGCTCCTTAATGCGCGAAACTAAGACGGAAAAAGGAGAAAAATACCTTTGGTGGCGGCAGGAACAACGTAGTATAAAACACCCCACCACACCTGTCAACAATCCATTTTTGGGGAGATGCAAGGGGCTGGCATAGCTTATGTAGGGGCTAACCAGAGTTGCCTGCTTGCAGGCACGGCGGTTAGCCCGAGGGGCGGTACGACAGGCTTTCGAGCCTGTCGCTGCA
>CAZFEA010000122.1:0-9063 GCA_964518085.1 uncultured Dehalococcoidia bacterium | reverse complement strand
CGCCCGTTCCTTTCGCCGGAGCGGCGAATGACAACACCGCGGCTGCCGGCGCCGCCCAGGTCCAGGCGCTACTGCCCAACGCCCGTATCCTCTTCGTTATCTTCGGCAATATTAACAGCATTAACACCGACCAGGCCGGCAACGCAGTGTGGTCAGTCGGCAGCCCGGCCAAGAACGTTAATCTTGCGGCCGGGACCAACACCAGAGGCGCTGTCGTCGGCAACACCGTCGTAATCGTCGCTGAACGCGCCCTGGCGGCCAATACTCCCATCATGGTCGAGGCAGTGAGGATACGCCCGCCGGCGCCAAACTCGTTCGGTATGGAGAACGCCTTCCTTTTCAATGGAACGCTTACTGCTGTGGGCGCCGCCGCCTCCGGTGAACCCCAGTGGACGGTGACCAACACCCCGGCCCCCCCGGCGGCGCCCATAGTGGGCATATTCAACGTCGGGGCAGCGGCAATTGACCCCGGCATCGGCCTGCCTCCAGGCAATCCCGTCATAACCGTCGAGTTTGGCCTGGGAGGTGTCCCTGCCGGCCTGCCCACACCACCGGTTATGTCAGCCTTGGAGATATTCGGGCAGGTACCCCTGGTTGCCACGCCCAGGCACCCGAACCCGGTTGCTGATACCACCCCGGTATCCATCGAGGTGCCGCCAGGTACGGCGTCTTTGTTGGTGCTTTTTGGCGTTGTCTCCGCCGTGAACCGGACCACCGGGGAATGGCAAATCGGCAACCCGCCGGTGTTCGTTTACGAGGCCGCCGACACCGCGGTACGTGATTTCCCTCTCCGTAACGGCGCTGACGACCAGCCGGCCGTGGGGGACGGCCTCAAAATCGTCGCCAGCCGGTCGCTGGCGCCGGGACCCATCGTGGCCGAGGTTATCCGTGGCGACGGTTCAACGGGCCAGACGCCGGGTCCTGTGGGCATGGAGAACGCCTACCTTTTCAATGGGACGGTTACCGCCGCCACCGCTACCACCTGGACGGTTACCCCGACCGGAGGAGGCACGCCGGTGGTCTTTGAAACCGCCGATGCGGCGATTGACCCGGGGTTCGGCCTGCCTCCGAACAATCCTGTCGTGACCATCGAGTTCGGCGTCTCCGGCGGCGCGCCCCTGGCCCGAAACGCGGCCTGGGCGCCGCTCACCAGGCATGCCGCTACCGGCCTGTGGCAGGTGACCATGCCGGCCACGGCGCTGCCGGCGGTAACCACGCCGCAGGGCGCCTGGATTTACATCCGGGCTACTAACGCCGTGGGTACGTCCACCGCGGTGGTCTTCCCGACTACGCTGGCGGTGGTACCCGTGGCGCCCACCGCGGTTACGGCAGCTATAGCCAGCGCCACTTCGGTCAATCTGACCTGGACGGATACCGCCGCCGAGACCGGTTACCGCGTGGAGCATGCCGCTAATACCGCCTTCAGTCCACTTCTCCATAACCATGTCATCGCGGCTAATGTCACCACATTTACCGAGACCGGTATTGCCCCCAACACGACCAACTTCTGGCGTGTCTTCGCCGTCAACGGCACTATCGATTCCGCCCCATCCAACACCGTGCAGGTGACCCTGGCGACCCCGGCGGCGGTCACCGGTCTGACGGCCGTGGTAGCCAGCAGCACGCAGGTCAACTTGAACTGGACCGACACCACAGGCGAGACCGGCTACCGCGTGGAAAGGGCGACCAGCGCCACCGGTTTTACTTCGCCTGCCACACCCCTGGTCCTGGGAACGGTGGCCGCCAACACCACCAGTTTCTCTGATGTGAGCGCGACCGCCGGCGGCACCTTCTTCTACCGCGTAGTCGCCGTCAACCTGATAGGTGAAACGCCATCGGCGGTAGTTTCAGCCACCACACCGGCCGCACCCACCGGTGTTCCCGCGGCGCCTACCGGCCTCGTTGCACGGGTAACCGGCGCCGCCTCCGTAGACCTGACATGGACGGATGCCTCGAACAACGAGCAAGGCTTCCGTATTGAACGGGCGCTCAACAGCACATTCACGCCGGTGGCGGCCAGCTTTACCGTGCCTGCTGGTGTCACTACCGCCAGTGATACCACCGTAACCGGCGCCGGCCCCTTCTTCTACCGGGTGTTCGCCACCAATGCCAGCGGTGACTCGGCAACCGCTGCCGGACCGGTGCAGGTGGCCCTGGTAGCCCCGGCGGCGCCGACCGGTCTCACGGCGGTGGCGCCCAATTTCAACAGCGTGAACCTGTCGTGGACAGACAACTCGGCCGGAGAAATCGGCTTTACCATTCAGCGCGCTACCAACGCAACATTCACCACCGGGCTGGTCGAGAAAACGGCGACGGCCAATGCAACCTCATTCATCGACACCGGTCTGACTGCCGCCACCGAATACTTCTACCGTATCGCGGCGACCAACGGAATAGGTCCTTCCGCGTTCACGACGCCAGCGGTTAGCGTCACTACCCCGGCCATACCTGGTGGCGGCGCAGGTGGAGGCGGTGGTGGTGGAGGAGGAGGGTTCGTGGCCGGCGGCGGTGGCGGAGGCGGAGGCGGCGGAGGGGCTGTTGCTCCGGTTCCCCAGGCCCCTGCCACCACGGTCCAGTTCAGTGGCGCCGCCGGCAGCGCTACCCTGACTCTGGCTGAAGGCGTGGTCCAAACTCCGCTTTCGATAAGAGACGAATCCGGCACCGTCAGCCTGATGCTGAACGCAGGCACCCGTATCGCTCACAAGGCCGGGAAAGCAGTCTCCACTATTTCATCCAAAAAGATTGCCCAGCCCCCGCCCGCGCCAAGAGACCGGGTCATCGTGGCCGCCTTCGAATTCGGACCTGATGGCGCCCAGTTCACCCCGGCGATCTTGCTGACCCTTAAATTCGATCCCAGGGCGCTGCCTGCCGGGGCGAAAGAAACCGATTTGAAGGTCGCTTTCTGGGATGGCTCCGGTTGGGTGAGTATGGGCGGCGAGGTTAATGTCGAAGCAAAAACCATCACCGTCCAGGTGAGCCATTTCTCAACACTTGCAGTTATGGCGCCCCGGGTCACGGCCGCGCCTCCTCCCCCGCCTTCGGTCGTCACACCACCACCGGCGCCGCCTGTGACGACACCGGCGCCAAAGCCTGCGGCGAAACCGCCGGTGACCGCGCCGAAGCCCGCGCCACCCGAAACCAAGCCGCCGGCCGCGTCCGTGGTGACTCCTCCGCCTCCGCCGCCGCCCGCCGCGCCGCCGGTGATCGCCCCGCCGCCGGCGGCGGCGCCCGAGGTGGTGACCGGTGAAGCCCCTGCCCTTGCGCCGGCCGCGCTGGCAGCCGAGCAGGCAGCCGAGCAGGCCCCGGCGACCAACTGGCTGTTGATCATTGGGATCATGGCTGGGGTAGCCATGGCGACCATTGCCATCTACCTGATCTACATAAGGAAACCATCGGAAGAATAAGGAACCAGGCAACAGGCACTGGCGCCCATACCATCTCCCACAACGAGCAACGAGCCCCCGAGACATCTCGGGGGCTCGTCCGTTTCTACCGGTAGCACAGGCCCACGCCCGGGACAGATTCTCCAGCAAGTAGCCGGTACCACAAGCGGCTCTGCCTGTGAGACAGCCTTTTCATTCACGAGTGGTGCGCGTAGATCATCATCGTTCGTTCTCATCGGTCGATGGTTCCATTCAGCCACAGGAGAAAGCCCGACGCTTGTGGTAGAATAGCCCTCAGCCGCCCAGGGTCAACTGGAACGATAGGAAACAATTGGCCAAAGCCGGGACGCGCGGGCGAGCCGCCACCGTCACCCGAACACCACACCACCCTGGCTCGCCCCTACGCCGTTGACGCCTCACGGAGACTCACAATGACGGTAACAAAGGAGAAGCGATGGATGATTTGACCTCCGCAGGGCGTCCCCTTGCGGATTTTCACCCTCACCCTGACCCTCTCCCGTCAAGGGAGAGGGGAGATGATCACCCTCACCCTGACCCTCTCCCGTCAAGGGAGAGGGAATTTCTGAAAGGGGACCCCCTGGAACACGAGATCGAGACCGACGTCCTGGTGATCGGCGGCGGCACCGCCGGATGCGTGGCTGCCATGGCCGCCAGGGAACTGGAAAAAAGCGTCACCGTGCTGGAAAAGGGCGGTTCCATCCGCCGCAGCGGCTCGCTGGCCAGCGGCGTCGACCACTACTCGGCCATCCTGGGCGAAGGCGCCTGGGACACCCCCGAAGCCTATGTCAGGGCCGGCTCCAGCAAGCCCGGACTGACCGATATGACGGTGCTGGCCACCCATGCCCGTAACTCGAAGAAGGTATTCGACTACCTGGAAGGGATAGGCGTACCTTTCAAGGACGCGAAGACCGGCCGCTATTTCCGCATCGCCGGCATGGGCGGCAGGAACCCGAGCACCATCTGCTTCGAAGGCGGGCCCATCAAGACCATCTTCGACCGCCACATGCGCAAGCTCGGGGTGAACATCCTGGAACGGGTTGCCACCGGAGGCCTGCTCACCCGCAACGGCCGGGTTACCGGGGCGGTCGGCTTTCACATCCGCACCGGCGACTTCTACGTGGTCAAGGCGAAGTCGGTGGTGATAGCTACCGGCGGGGCCGCACGCTTGTTCCCGTCGCCCACCGGCAGGACCTTCTTCTCGCATGCCCCGCCGTTCAACACCGGCGACGGCCACGTCATGGCCTTCCGCGCCGGCGCGGCCCTGGCCAACATGGAGTTCACTTACTGCTCGGTCTCCCCCAAAGGGACCGATAGCCCGGCTTTGACCGGGCTCATCGGACTGGGTGGCTTTTTTATCAACGCCCTGGGACAGCAGTTCATGGAGTCGTACCATCCCCTGGGTAACCATGCGCCACGGAACGTAGTCATCAACGCTTTTCTCAAGGAGTTCGCCGCCGGCCGGGGCCCGGTATATGTCGATTGCCGTCACCTGGCCGCGGAAGCCATCGAACGCATCAAGAAGGGCATCATGAACGAGCGGCCGACGCTGCTCGACTTTTTGCGGCAGAAGGATATCGACATCGGCCGGGACCCGATACCCTTCGAGCTCCGGGAGATGGAAACCCAGGGACAGGGCATCAAGATCGATGAGGAATGCCGTTCCTCTCTGGAAGGCCTTTACGCCGCTGGAGACTGCAGCAATATCTCCCTGGCGGTTTCCGGGGCCTGCACCCTGGGCTATGTGGCCGGCCAGCGCGCCGCGGCCTGTGCCGCCACCGTGCCGGGTCACGAAGCGGTGGCCAGGCAGATCGCCGCCCTGCGCCGGACCATTTATCAGCCCTTGCACAACCAGGGCCACATCAGGCCCGGAGACCTGGAAGACGAACTGCGCCGCATCATGATCAAGGACGTGGGTTTTACCCGCAGCGACTCCAGCCTGCGGTCGGCGCTGGCTGCGCTCAACGAGCTGAAAAACAGTTCGCGGGCGATGGTGGCCTGGTCGGGACATGAGCTTATGCGAGCCAGCGAGACGCGCAACCTGATCGATGTGGCTTCCCTGGTGGCCACCGCGGCCCTGGAGCGGAAAGAGAGCCGTTCCCTGCCGGCCCACTTCCGGGCCGACTACCCGCAACAGGACGACGCCCGCTGGCGGGGTTTTGTCGTTCTCAACGGGGCGGCGAATGGGGAAATTGAAGCGAAGTTCCAGCCGCTGTAACCCCTCCCCCTTTGCAAAGGGGGACTAAGGGGGATTTGGAGAAATGGAGTTATATCCCAAAATCCCCCTGTATCCCCCTTTTGCGAAAGGGGGAGGGTTCCTGCAATGACATTATTGTGTGGGAGAACCGAATGCCTGCGATAATCGACCTGAATAAATGCACCGGCTGCGGTATCTGTGACGAAATCTGTCCCGGCGACATCATCTACCTGACTGCGGACAGGGACAAGGCCCAGGTCCGCTACCCGGATGAATGCTGGAACTGCGGCAGTTGCCGCATTGAATGCCCGGAGAATGCTATCAGCTACGTCTTCCCGTAGCGGCACCGGCGAGCCGTGGCGAAGTCTGAACAGTCGAACAGTCTAATCAGTCCGTAGCGACACGCTGCGCGTGCCTGAGAGAAACAGTTCCCACTCTTCAAAGGGGAATCAAGGGAACGGGAACCACGAATGAACACGAATAAGGAGGCAGACGACAGATAACAGGTCTTTCGTTCATGGCGCTTGGTGCCTGGCGCCTTTCCGAACATTCGTGTCCATTCGTGTTCATTCGTGGTTAATCACTGGTGAAGCGGCCAGGAGTACGACACGTCCAACGTGTGGCTGCGGAGTCTACTTCTTCTTCAGCGAGGCGACGAATTCGCTGACGTTCATGGCCGCCATGGTCAGGGTCTGCAGTGTTCCCCTGGAACCGAGTTCCACGGCCACCCTGCTGACGGCCATGTTGTCCGGCGCCTCGAGGATATTGATGAAATCATAAGGGCCGAGAATTGCATACTGGGCAAGCACCTTGACGCCCATGGAGCCAACTTCCTTGTTGACCTGCTCAATACGCTCGGGGTTGGTCTTGATGGTCTTCCTGCCTTCGTCCGTGAGGTTGGTGAGCATAACATAAAGGGGCATGTCGAACCTCCCAGGATTTATTTAACGGGCGCCTGAAACTAATACTAATACAAAGGCAATAAATCATGGTGAATCCGTACCGTAGGGGCTTGATTCATCAAGCCCCTACGTAGCGTCAACTATTGCCTTTGTATTAATTATTGCACCCTTGCGCCGAAAGTCAAGATATTTGACAATGGCTCATTTTTCATGATATAAAAAACCGCTTACGCAACGGAAATTTCTTTGATTCCATCCCTGGACGATCTGTCAATCCAACCTTTTCCTGATACGTCCCCTCTTTGCGGTATTCTTAGTTAATCTTGCCCACAGCGGAAAGGAGCTAACCTGATGGAGAAGACCTACGACATCATTATCATAGGCGCCGGCCCCAACGGACTGGAAACCGGGGCATACTTGGCCAGGGCCGGACTCAAGGTGCTTTTGCTGGAGGCCCGCCATGAGGTCGGAGGCGGCCTGGCTACCGAAGAAGTCACCCTGGGCGGTTTCCTCCACAACACCCACGCGGTATACATGATGATGGCCGACTATGCGCCGGTCTACCAGGACTTCAAGTTCGAAGAACAGTATCTCTGCAAGCACATCTATCCCGCCCTCCAGTTCGCCATGCCCCTGTCCGACGGCCATTGCCTGTGCCTGTATTCGGACGTGGAAAGGACCGTCCAGTCCATCGCCAAATATTCTCAGAAGGACGCCAAAGCCTATCGCGAGCTTTATCGCCTGTGCGCCGCCGCCATGGAGGAGTTTATCGGCCCGGCCACCTATGCGCCGCCGCTCCCGGCCCTCGACCAGGTCATCAAGCTGCAAAGCTCACAATCAGAGGCTGTTCGTTTCATGCTCGAAGCCTCCGAGAAGACCGCCAAAGAACTGATTGAAGAATATTTCGAAAATGAGCACGTCAGGGCGATGATGCTTTATGTCGGCACCCACTGGGGCGTACCCTACGACCAGGGGGGACTGGGCTACCTGGTGCTCCTCTACCTCAACCGGGCTACCAACTACCGGCTGGTGCAGGGAGGGTCTCACCGCGCCGCCCAGGCGCTGCACAAGGCTATCCACGAGGCCCAGGGTGTGGTGCTGGACAATGAAAGGCCCAACAGGCTGATCATCGAGGGCGGCAAGGCCGCCGGCGTCGAGCTCCATGACGGGACCATTGTTAAGGCCAGCAAGGCCGTTATCAGCACGGTAGACCCCCACGAGACCTTCCTCCGGCTTGTCGGTGAGGCTAACCTGGAAAGGGATTTTGTGGATAGCATCAAAGTCTGGCAGTGGGAGAAGCACAGCCTGTTCACCGTGCAACTGGCGCTGGATGCCACCCCCGACTTCACCGCCGCCGCGGGCAACCCGGACATGAACCAGGCCTTTGTCTATATCCTGGGCTACGAAAATCCCGATGTCCTGATGAAGGACTATGACCGCGTGGACAACGGCGAACTGTCATCACAGGCAAGCTTCAACTGCTGTTTCCCGACCGTCCATGACCCGATCCAGGCGCCCAAAGGCCGGCACACCGGCATAATCTCCCGTTTTGCTCCCTACAATCTAAAGGATGGCGGCGCCGACAAGTGGTATAACATTGCCTTCAAGGAACAGGTCGCCCAGAGTTGCCTGGATACGCTGCGCAAATATGCTCCCAACATGACTAACGATAAGGTACTGTGGAAGTATATTACCTCGCCCATCGACCTGCCCAACAAGTTCCTGGACATGGTCCAGGGGTCTTTCAAACAGGGACTTTACCATCCCCTGCAGATGGGCTATCTCAGGCCCAACGAGCAGTGTTCCAACGCCCGCACGCCTGTTGGGAACCTCTATCTCGGCGGTTCATCCAACTACCCGGGCGGCTGCATTATCTGGGGAGCGGGCTACCTGGCCGCTAATGCCGTGGCCGACGACCTAGGCATCAAGAAATGGTGGCCGGAGCCGGCCCACCGGACCAGAGCAAAAGCAGCCGGCCTGCTGTAGCGATCAGTCTGATCAGTCTGATCAGTCTGATCAGTCTGAACAGTCGAACAGTCGAACGGTCGAACAGACCGTAGCAGCACGCTGCGCGTGCCTTCAGTCTGAACAGTCTAATCAGTCGAACGGTTTAGAAGTCGAACGGTCTGAGCAGTCTTAGCCGGGAGCCGGGGATGACATTCGGCAAGTTTGAAGACATCACAGCATGGCAGAAAGCAAGGGAATTAGCAAAAGACGTTTACCAGTTAAGCAACTGCGGTGCCTTCGCAAAGGATTACGTTCTTAGAAATCAGATAAGGCGGGCCTCCCTCTCTCCAATGAGCAACATCGCCGAGGGATTTGGCCGCCATACGGACAAGGAATTCATTCAATTCTTGTTCGTCGCGTTGGGTTCAGTAGCGGAAGTCCAAAGCCATCTGTATTTGGCAAAGGACCTCGGTTACATTCCACAAAAAGAATTTGACACAGCATTTGAACAAAGTAGCGAAGTCGCCCGGCTGATCAATGGCCTGCTGAAATACCTGAAACCAAAATGAAAATGCACGGGGTTTGACTGTTCAGACTGTTTGACTGTTTGACTGTT